>CAZJXZ010000073.1:0-12397 GCA_964549955.1 uncultured Eubacteriales bacterium | reverse complement strand
GAGAATTGGACTTCTCTATAATTTCTGTCTTTCACTTTCTTTCGGTTTTTGCCTCTGACTTTCCTAATTTTCTGTACTCGAAAGCCTTAACGAGTTCCAGAGGAAGAGGGAAAACAATGGTTGAATTCTTTTCAGTGGCGATCTCGGTCAAAGTTCCCAAGAATCTGAGCTGAAGGGCTTGGGGATTGGTGGAGATGATATCAGCGGCCTTGGTCAGCTTGTCCGCAGCCATGTATTCACCGTCAGCATGGATGATTTTGGCTCTTTTTTCTCTTTCGGCTTCGGCCTGCTTGGCAATGGCTCTGACCATGTTTTCTGGCAAGTCAACATGCTTCATTTCCACCAGCTGGACTTTGATTCCCCAGGGATCAGTGTGCTTGTCGATGATTTCCTGCAGTCGGGTGTTGAGCTTTTCCCTTTCTGAGAGAAGCTCATCCAGCTCAACCTCTCCCAGCACGCTTCGCAGATTTGTCTGAGCAAGCTGGGAAGTGGCGTAGAGGAAATCCTGGACTTCGATGATGGCTCTCTGCGGGTCCATGACCCGGAAATAGACAACAGCATTGACTTTGACTGAGACGTTGTCTCTGGTGATGACATCCTGAGGAGGGATGTCCATGACGACTATTCTCAGGCTGACCCTGACCATACGGTCGATTGGAGCGAAGACAAGGATTATGCCCGGCCCCTTGGGTTTGGGGAGAACCCGGCCCAGGCGGAAGATCACTCCTCTTTCGTATTCTCTTAAAATTTTTATCGAGTTCAACAGGTAAATGGCGACAATGGCAATGATGACAATGGTGAAAGTCATTCTTCTTACCTCCTTTATTAAAAGTTAATATCTATCAACAAACCTTTTTCAGGTTTTTGTCACCTTTATTCTCAAGTTCTTCATGACTTCCAGAACTTTGACTTTAGAGCCCTTGGGAATGCCCTCGGTGGACTCGGCATCCCATAATTCCCCGTGGACGAAAACCTTGCCTTCAGGTTTGAGGTCGCTCTGCGCCACTCCGATTTCACCCACCAGGCCTTCTTTTCCGGTAAAGGCCTTTCTCATGTGAGCTCTTATGGTGATAACGATTAAGAAGATGAAAATCAGAGAAAGGCCAACAGCCACAGGGATGATGAACTTCAGACTGGGCCGCAATTCTGGAATAGGCGCGTTGATGAGCATGATTGAGCCGATAAGCATAGCGATGATTCCTCCAGCAGATAAGATTCCATAGCTTTGGACTTTGATTTCAAGGATAAATAAGGCGATGGCCAGCAAGATCAAGAGCAAGCCGACATAATTAATGGGCAATATCTGAAAGGAAAAAATGGCTAAAAGAAGGCAGATTCCGCCCAATACGCCGGGAAGGATAGCGCCCGGCGTCGAGAATTCAAAATAGAGACCGAGCAGGCCAAGCATGAGGAGGATATAGGCCAGGTTGGGGTTGGAGATGGTCAGCAGAAACTTCTGCCTGGCTGTCATCGGAATCTCTACGATCGGCGAGCCTTTGAGTTGTAGCAATTCCTCTCTTCCATCGAATCTTTTGATTTCTTTACCATCAAAATGGTCGATGATTTCCTGCTCATTATTGGCGATGAGGTCGATCACTTTTCCCTTCAGAGCTTCTCTTTCCGTATAAGAAAAGCTCTTTCTGACGGCATCTTCGGCCAGCTGCATATTCCTTCCCCTCTTTTCAGCGAGCGTTTTGATATAAGCGACTGCGTCATTAGTGACTTTATCCTCCATTGTCTTCTCCATGGGCTGTCCGGTTATGGATATGCCGACAGGATGGGCCGCGCCAGTGCTTGTTCCCGGAGACATGGCGAAGATATCGCAAGCGATGGCTATGACAAAACCAGCCGAGGCTGCCCGGGCACCGCTGGGAGTGACATAGGCTGCGACTGGAGTCTTGGAGCTGAGGATTCTTTCAATAATTTCTCTCATCGATGTGTCAAGGCCGCCCGGGGTGTTGAAGTTGATGATGAGTAAGGCTGCATTTTCTTTTTCTGCCCTGTCAATAGCCTTGCGGATATATTCTGAAGTGATGGGATGAATCGGAGCGTCAACCTTGATTTTAAAGACGGAAGCAGCGCTTGTCAGAGGGAGGATAAAGGCGAGAGAAAAGATAAGAAAACTTTTTTTCACTGTGGATTCATTATAGGTACTCACCGAAGACAAGTCAATATTTGGCTTGACTTTTTATTATTAATAAACTATTTATAATTAATCCATTAGATTAAAGGAGACTCAAATGATTAAGAATGATATCGCCCTTGCTATCGAAAAGAAATCAGAATTCAACAGGGCAAAATCATTGTTAATCGTTGACCGTATTCTTGATTCTTTGAAGGAAGCCCTTAAAAGAAATGAGAAGATTGAAATCAGAGGATTTGCTAGCCTTAAAGTCGTTAATAAAAAGACAGGATTTGGAAGGGATATTCGAAGGAAGAGGCAGATTAAAATAAAAGAAGGAAAAAGGATAAAATTCAGACCCGGACAGGAATTGAAGAATATACAATTGATGTGAGTTCAGCCAGGGGCTAAAGAAATCACGTCCTCTTTTTCTAATAGAGTCAATCAGAAAATGAGCAAGTATAAGGTCAAACCCCTTTCTCCTGAAGGCCTGAAGACCTATTCCCTCTTCTCCAGAAAGAGCAAAGTGGCTATCAAAGACTTTGCTCGGCCCTTTCCTGCTGAAGAATCTTTTAGGCGCTGGCTGAGAAGCCTGCCTGAAATCTTAGCCGGCAGAGATTTCAAAGATTTTCTTTCTGCAATGGCTGAGGCAAAAAAGAAGAGAAAGGCAATCCTCTTTGCTCTGGGAGCTCACGTGGTCAAGGTTGGACTCAGTCCTGTCATCATCGACCTTATGAAGGAAGGATGGATAACAGGCCTGGCCCTTAATGGAGCTGGCGTCATTCATGATTTTGAGATTGCCTTTGCGGGAAAAACTTCAGAAGATGTAGGGCTTCAAGTTAAAAAGGGCCAGTTTGGCATGGCCCAGGAAACAGGCGAGATGGTGAATGAGGCCATAAGCTCCAGCGAGAAGGAGGGCCTGGGCTTGGGTCAGGCTGTGGCCAGGATGATAGCCAGTTCTGATTTCCCCTATAAAGAGGCGAGCCTTCTCTGCGCGGCCTACAGGCTGAACATTCCGCTCACAGTCCATGTGGCTGTCGGCACAGATACAATTCATTTTCATCCCAAGGCAAAAGGGGAGGCATGGGGAAAGGCTTCTCTCAAAGATTTTTTTCTCTTCTGTGCTCTCCTGGAGAAACTTGAGGGCGGAGGGGTTTTTGTCAATGTCGGGTCTGCAGTTATCTTGCCTGAAATTTTTATCAAGGCTTTATCTTTCATAAGGAATAAAGGGCGACGCCTGGAGGATTTTACTACTGCCGTTTTTGATTTCATCCACCATTACCGTCCCTATCAGAATGTGGTCAAGAGGCCTCACGGGAAGAAAGGGAAAGGATTCTATTTTATCGGCCATCATGAGCTGATGGTTCCGCTTCTGGCAGCATCCTTGAAGTCAATCGAGCTTGGGAGCTGAACTTTTTTTCTTTGCCGAAGCTCTTTCTGCGCACTTGATTTCGCAGTCCAGCATCAAACTCCTATAGACCCGCTCTGTTTGCTCCACAGTGCTCTGAACCGAGCCGGAGGAGTCGATGGCATAATCTGCATATTTCAGCTTTTTTTCGGGCCCCATTTGGCTTTTAATTTTTTTTAGGGCTTCTTTTCGGCTGATTTTATCCCTTTCCATCAGTCTTTTGATTTGGGTTTCTTTTTTGCAGAAAACGACGATGACCTTGTCAAAGAAATCGACAAAGCCGGCTTCGATGGTCAGGGCGGCCTCGGAGACAAAGATTTTGTAGCGCCCTTGTTTTTCAAGAAGATTGACGGCCTCTTTTTTCTTTTCGAGGACGAGAGGGTGGATGAGGCTGTTGAGATAAGTTCTTTCTTTTTTATCGGCAAAAATGATCTCTCCCAGCCGAGAGCGATTTATGGTTTTGTCCTCGTTGAGGATTCTTGAGCCGAAATGGGCAACAATTTTTTTCCAGGTCGGCTTTCCCGGCTCCATGAGCTTCCGGGCTATTTTATCGGCATGTTGAATGTAGCAACCCAGTTCTTCCAGAACTTTAGCCACTACGGATTTCCCGGTGGCAATTCCTCCAGTTAAGGCTACGACCAGCATCGCGTTCCAACCTATTTTATAGAAAAGCAAAAAAGCATTCAAAGGGAGCAATGGCTGATGGCTTATTATGAACCGAGGAATGTATCTTGCTCTGGCTCTGATTTTGGATTGGGTTCAGAGATTTGAATTTTATTTTTTTTCTTTCTCTGAAGGAATGATCTTAAATTTCCTGTGGAAGCGCAGCGCCACTCCCTGTTTTTTGCCTTTTTTATCCTTCTCCTCGAGACGGACGGTTAGCCCCCCGATGCAGAGCTTTAATTTTTTGTTGCCGCCCAGCTCGCTAGGCAGATCAATCGCCAGATTGAGCTTGGAGCCGATGATAACCCCTGAGTCGAGACAGAAATAAACCCCTTTGGCGCTAATATTTTCGATGGTCGTTTCCTCATGGAATTTTCTTCCATCAGGAAGCTTTCCCTCGATTTTAACCGGAAGCGGCAGCTCAAGACGCCACTCCCTCCGGCGATTGACTTTGGGATCGGAGGGGCTGGCCTCTTTTCCTGATGTTTTTTTTGGAAGCGTTCGCTTTGACGCTATTTTTTTTATCATGGATGACCTCTCGATTGTTATCCCCAATGAGTTAGAACAGAGCAGAATTTATTGCATACAGCGCGAGCTGAAGCCGGCTATGGGTGTTGAGCTTGGCGTAGATGCTTTTGATATGAGAGCGGACCGTATTCTTGCTGATGAATAGAGCTCCAGCAATTTCGTCATTGCTTTTGCCTTGGCCGATTAGCCTCAGGACTTGAAATTCTGTCGGGGTGAGCTGATCAAGTGTCTTTTCCTTAAGATCCCTTCCGACAACAGAAATAATTCTGTCCATGATACTGCTCATCTTGTCGCGCGGAAGCCAGATTTCTCCTTTATGAACTATTCTCACCGCATCTGTGAGTTGTTCGGAAGGATCATTCAAGTCAAAATAGCCTCTCACACCTGCGTTCATCAAGCTGACCACTTCTTCATGGGAGGGGATATT
Source organism: uncultured Eubacteriales bacterium (assembly GCA_964549955.1). Classification (GTDB taxonomy): domain Bacteria; phylum Acidobacteriota; class Aminicenantia; order Aminicenantales; family Aminicenantaceae; genus CAZGMN01. Next base: position 7,249 of record CAZJXZ010000073.1, on the reverse strand, counting down.
TCCCAGCAGCAACAGCCTGGATTTGGCTTGGGCACTTGAAATTTCGATGATGGCCTTGCAGATTTCCCGGAGGTTAGGCAGGGGTTCGGAGTTTGTGAAAAGGATGACATTGGGTTTGAGATTCTTTATTGATTCCAAGAAGGAATCGATTGTGCTCTTCTCGATATTGACGATGTCTAACTCTGAAGCGCTCTCTAAAGTTTTCAAGATTCCGTGAAGAATTAAATCAGAGGTGCAATAGACAAGGACGCTTGTTTTTTTCGCTTCTGGAGGATGAGCGACTTTGACAGGAGCGGGCTCTTTTTTTGGGGTTTTTTTTGCAGTCTTGGATTTTTTCATATTTTTTAAATGTATGTTATTAAATCAATAGGTCGTTGTCAAGAAGAATGATGGAAGGGAGTTCCAAGTGGGTAGGCTTCCTTGGTTACAGGGCTTTGGTGAAGGTCCGAGAAGAGAACGCCAGGGAGCGAAACAACCGTTGGAAGGAGAAGGCGCTGAGGAGGCGATACTTAAACGGACTTTGGAGGAAGGGGACGGATTCGATAGCTTTTGTCTAAGCGTAGAAATACAAGCTGTTTCTTCTTGCTGTCTTCTTCGGCCTTGATGAAAGTCACCTTTCCCGACGTTTCAAGCTTTAGATTATTTTCCAGAAAATAAGTTTTGGGAATATCCACAAGAAGGCTCAATCTTGAACCAATCATCACTTTCGAATTGAGCTGGAAGGTGGCTTCCTGAGAGCTGATGGAGACAAGCTGCGTATATTCTCTGATTTCCTTTCCTGAGGCGTCTTGGCCGGCGACCAGAATTGGAAGAGGGAGCTCAAACCTTCGCTCCCTCTTCTCAACTCTTGGAGCGCCTTGGAAGGAGGACTTATCGTCTAATCTTGCACGGTTCATTTTTGAGAATAAAATGTTGCCACAGGCTTTGGAATCTATCAATCGCTCTTAAGGATGATTTGTTGGGTGATTTTTTTTTGTTTTTTATCATCGAAAGAGGTTATGCCCGTGGCTAATTGTTTTTCGGTTTTTTTGCCCTTGAGCCGAGGCTAGAGGAGAGCTCTGTAAGATGTCTATCTTTCTGATTTTATTGAAATTATATATATAGCCCGGATCAAGAGCTGCCCTTGCTTTGGATTTGAGAGACGAATGGGAAGTGAACAAGGCTGAAGATTTCATCACCCTTTTTGACGACTCAGAGAGTGAAAAATGCTCAGAATTCTAAAAAATTTTTGCTTTGAGAAATAAAAGCAAACTGGGCGTTGGCAAACTCGGTTCACCATTCCACTTTTCTTGACAAAAAAAAAGGCTGTGGATAGAATGACCGAGAACTTAACGAGCGGAGAAAGAATTGAACAAGGATGAGCGTTTCGTGAAGCAAATCACTCCAAAGAGTGAGGACTTCTCCGGATGGTATGTGGAGATTATTCAAAAGGCGGAGTTGGCTGACTACGCCCCCATCAAGGGGATGATGGTCATCAGGCCCTATGGATTTGCCATTTGGGAGAATATCCAGAGCTTGATCGACAAGAGGATAAAAGAAACAGGTCATTCGAATGCCTATTTTCCGCTCTTCATCCCAGAAAGTTTTCTTCGAAAAGAAGCAGAGCATCTGGAAGGATTTGCTCCTGAAGTGGCCTGGGTCACACATGGCGGCAAGGAGGAGTTAGAGGAAAGACTGGCCGTGCGTCCCACTTCAGAAGCCATCATCGGCAACATGTATGCCAAATGGATCAAGTCGTGGAGAGACCTGCCGCTGTTGATCAACCAGTGGGCCAATATTGTTCGCTGGGAGAAAGTGACGAGGCCCTTTTTAAGAACGACGGAATTCTTATGGCAAGAAGGCCACACGGCTCATGAGACACTCGAAGAAGCTCAGAAAGAGACGCTGATGATTCTCTCGCTCTATAAAGAATCTATGGAAACAGACCTGGCCATCCCGGTCTTATCGGGAAGAAAATCAGAAAGGGAAAGATTTGCTGGAGCTTTGGAAACCTACGCTGTCGAGGGCTTAATGTCAGACGGAAAAGCCCTGCAGATGGGAACGTCCCATAATCTTGGCCAGAATTTTTCTAAGGTCTTCAACATCAGGTTTGAGGATCAGAATCAGAATCTTCAATATGTTTGGCAGACCTCTTGGGGCGTATCCACTCGCCTGATTGGAGCCTTGGTTATGGCCCATGGCGACAATTCCGGCCTAAGACTTCCTCCGCGGGTTGCCCCCATCCAGGCCGTCATTATCCCTATCTCAATCGGGAAATGGAAAGAAAATGTTCTGCCGACAGCAAAGAAAATAGAAGTTGAATTAAAGGAAAAAGGATTAAGGATTAAATTGGACCCAAGAGAAGAGTACACTCCGGGGTGGAAATTTTCTGAATGGGAGATGAGAGGAGTCCCATTGAGGATTGAGATTGGCCCAAAAGATATAGAGAAGAAGCAGGTGATTGCCGTCCGTCGCGATACAGGAAATAAGGAGTCGATATCTCTTCCCTCCTTGAGCACAAGGTTGCCTGAACTCCTTGATGAGGTCCAGAAGAATATTTTTGAGCAGGCTCTAAAGTTTCAGCAGGAAAATACGCATGATGTCCGCAGCTTTGCTGATTTCAAAGCTGTCATGGAGCAAAAGAGAGGATTCATAAGGGCCTTCTGGTGTGGAAGCAGCGATTGCGAAGAAAAAATAAAAGAGGAGACAATGGCCACCATCCGGGTTATCCCTCTCGGACAGGATAAGAAAAACAGCAAAGGAAAGTGTGTGCTCTGCCAGAAGGCAGCGGAAACAATAGCTGTTTTCGCCAGAGCCTATTGATTTTTTAGGATTGTTTTTGATTGAAGTTCTTTTGGGGTAAAGCCATAAAAAAAAGAATTAAGATGAAAGAGAATTCTGAGCAAGAAAGGGAGAGGATGGTTCAAGCCCAGATTGAAGCTAGAGGAGTGAAGGATGAAAAGGTGCTCAAAGCTATGCGAGAGGTTCCCCGCCACCTTTTTGTTCCAGAGAATATGAGGGCCTACGCCTATCAGGACGAGCCTCTTCCTATCGGTGAGGGGCAGACAATCTCTCAGCCATACATTGTGGCCTACATGACAGAAGTTCTCTGCCTAAAGGGAGATGAGAGGGCTTTGGAAGTGGGAACAGGTTCAGGCTACCAAGCGGCCATCTTGGCCAGTATTGTCAAGGAAGTTTTCACCATTGATATTGTGGAAGCACTCTCTCTCAATGCCCAGAAAGTGTTATCGAGTCTGGGGTATAAGAATATATATTTTAAAGTCGGAGATGGCACTTTGGGTTGGAAAGAGCATGCTCCCTACGATGTGATCATCGTCACCGCGGCCCCGGACAAGGTGCCACAGGCTTTGAAGGAGCAGTTAAAAGTTACAGGGAGGATGGTCATCCCTGTAGGCTCAACATTTCAGGAATTGGTCCTGGTCATAAGAGAGAAAAAAAAATTCAAGGAAAAAAACCTTCTCCCCGTCCGGTTTGTCCCTTTGATTTCGACACATTGAAGGCTCAGACTGAGTGGTTCGAAAACACGCTGCTCTTGCATTGCCAAGCGAGGGCAGAGTGGTTCGCAAGCCGTGTGAAAGGCTGAGCGGGCATTGCGAGGAGCGAAGCGACGAAGCAATCTCTTCCTTAGGGAGAGGAGAGCGAAGCCTGAAACCGAGCCGCTTTTGCCTCGCTGGGGCAAAAGCGGCGTGCTGATGAACCACTCTGCCTGAGCTATTCAAACGGTTTTCGAACCACTCAGTCCTAGCCGGATATAAAAAATGATCAACGACTTATCCTTTATAAAGGAGAAAGAAATGTTTACAATGAGGCGTGGAATGGTTTTAAAATTGAGAAATTTTCATAATTTAAAAAGGCTTTTATTCTCTTTCCTCTCAATTTTTATCTTTGCTCTCACCTTTGTTGCCTGCAGCAAAAAATTTGTCAAGGTCTTTCTTCCCAATGGAGTCTCTCTCACTGCTGAGCTGGCTGTGACTGACGAAGAAAGGCAGCTGGGTTTGATGCATAGAGAGAAGATTGATTCGGACCAAGGGATGCTCTTCATTTTTGAGGAAGAAGACAGGTACTCTTTCTGGATGAAAAACATGAAGTTTTCGATTGATATGCTCTGGCTGGACAGAGAAAAGAGGATTGTGCATATCGAGAGAAATGTCCCGCCTTGCAAGAATCTTCCCTGTCCATCCTATTCGCCGCCGATTCCAGCCATGTATGTCTTGGAGCTAAAAGCCGGGAGTTCGGACAAGAATAATTTGAGATTATATGATAGACTTGAGTTTATCCTTCCTGAGAAGAATCAATAACGAACAAAGCTATCTCCTGGGATTTGACTTTAGAGAGGGAGGGTGATGATAATCTTGGCCAAGTTCATCGCCGAGAAGGACGGAGGTTCGCCATCGAAAAAGAATTTTTAGAGCTATTGCAAGAGAAAGTGCTCCTTGGCGATGGTGCCATGGGAACCATGCTCTACAACAAAGGAATTTATCTTAACCTCTGCTTCGACGAGCTTAACCTCACCAATCCTGAGATTGTGAAAGAAGTTCACAGGGAATACATCCGGAGTGGTGTGGATATTATCGAGACCAACACCTTTGGCGCCAACCTTTATAAATTGAAGAAGTTTGGCCTGGAAAGCAAAGTTCGGGAAATAAACCGCGGCGGAGCCACGATTGCCAGAGAAGAGGCGGGAAAGGAAATTTTTGTGGCTGGCTCTATCGGACCTTTGGGGTCGAAGATTGAACCTTGGGGACCTATTTCGGCTAACGAGGCAGAAGAGGCCTTTCGAGAACAGGCACAGGCTCTGCTGGAAGGCGGAGTCGATTTATTCATTCTGGAGACCTTTTCTGACCTCAATGAGATCTGTCAGGCCATAAAAGCAGTCCAGAGCCTTGGCAAGGGGCTGCCCTTTATTGCCCAGATGACTATTGAAGAGAGCGGAAACAGCCTCTACGGAACAACTCCGGAGGTCTTCACCAAAAAGCTCGAAGAATGGAAAGCTCCAGTCATCGGCGTCAACTGCAGCGTGGGGCCAGCCCATATGCTTCAATGCATTGAGAAGATGGCTCAGGTGACCTCAGCCCCTCTCTCAGCCATGCCCAATGCGGGCATTCCCAGGGAAGTGGAAGGAAGGAATATATATCTCTGCTCTCCAGAGTACATGGCAGAGTATGCCAAGCGCTTTATTCTAAGCGGAGTTAAAGTTGTCGGCGGATGCTGTGGAACGACACCAGCCCATATAAAGGCTATCAGGAACGCTATAAGAGCTTTGCAGCCGCCGAGAAGAGAGATGATTCAAGTCGTTCTTCCTTCGGTGGAGAAGGAAGAGGAGAAGAGAATCAGGTTGAGTGATAAATCGAGAATGGCTCGGAAGCTGGCAAATAAAGAGTTTGTGAAGAGCGTCGAGATACTCCCTCCGCGGGGACATGACCCATCAAAGACTGTTGAAATCGCCATCAGGCTCGAGCGGCAAGGGATTGACTGCGTCAACATCCCTGATGGTCCGCGGGCCAGTGCTCGGATGAGCGCTATGGCCATAGCTTTCATCCTCAGCTCTAAAGTGAAAATTGAGCCCATCCTCCACTACACCTGCCGGGACAGGAATCTCTTGGGCATGCAATCCGACCTTCTTGGCATCTATGCTCAAGGGATAAGGAATATCCTGGTCATAACCGGAGACCCGCCCAAGCTTGGGGACTATCCTGATGCCACTGCTGTTTTTGATGTCGATTCGATCGGTCTGGCGAATGTCATCAGCTCTTTGAACAGAGCTATCGATATCGGAGGAAGGAGGTTGCCTGAACCGACTGGATTTCATATCGGCGTCGGAGTCAATCCCGGAGCTGCGAACCTTGATTACGAAATCTCCCGCTTCGAGCGCAAGGTCAATGCCGGCGCTGAGTTTGCCATCACCCAGCCTGTTTTCGATGTTAGAATCCTGGAGAATTTCTTGAAGAGAATAGCCCATTGCCGCATTCCCATCCTCGCCGGCCTTTGGCCGCTTTCGAGCCTCAGAAACGCGGAATTCATGCACAATGAAGTTCCTGGAGCATCAGTCCCGGAAGAAGTGATGAAGAGAATGAGGAATGCCCAAGAGATTGGTGCAGAAAGGGCAAGAGAGGAAGGGGTGGCCATTGCCCAGGAGGCTCTGGCTTCAATAAAAGACATGGTGGAAGGCGTCCAGATCAGCCCACCTCTGGGAAAGTATGAGCTGGCCTTAGAGGTTCTCAAGGTCCTTTAGGAAAAGACAGTCCCCTTTTTTGTATTTTCTTTCTAATAAGAAATCTGTTGCGAAACAAAAGGGTAAAAGTGCGAGCTGTCAACTTCTTATTAATTTTCACATTTTTTCAATATAGAGCTGAAGACTATTGATGGCCCGTGTTTTTAAAGCTGATGCATTCGGCAATGCGGAAAGAAACAATCTCTTAAAGATTATTTGTTTTCTTTTTTAACAAACTTTCCAGCTCCCAGGCAGCGTTTTGAGAGGCAACCTTTTCGCCGAGGAGAGCTTTTATCTGCCTGAAATGGGCCTTCATCTCTGACCTCGCCTCTTGGTAATTCAATATCTTTTTCGCTTCGGCAAGAATATTCTCAGCTGAAAAGCTGTTCTGGATGAGTTCCGGGATGATTTTCTTTCCAACAAGGATGTTGACGATGCTGAAGTTTTCAATCTTGGCTAATCTTGCAAGCTTGTATCCAAAGAAATAGGTGAGGGGAGAGATGCGATAGAATGAAATGAGAGGAGTTTCCAGGAGGGCTGCTTCCAGGGTGGCTGTTCCGCAGGCAGAGAGGACGAGGTCGCTTGAAGCTAGGGCTTCATAGTGGTCCTCTGAAAGGATTTTTATCTCTTCAAGCTGCGGCGGGACAAAATTTAAAAGAAAATTTTTTTCAAGACTCTCGGCCAGAAGGAGAATGAATTGAGCATCCCATTCGCCCTTGATGAGCTGCATCGCTTGGGAGAGCACAGGCATGTGATATCTTATTTCGCTTTTCCTGCTTCCAGGGAGGAGAGAGATGAGTTTCTTTTGAGGGTCGAGTCCGTATTTCTTCTTGAATTCCTCTTGAGAAAAGGTGATTTTGACTCTTTCTTTGAGGGGATGGCCGACGTAAGCTGCTGGGATTCCTTGATCCTCATAAATCTTTTCCTCGAAAGGAAAGATGAGCATCATGCGTCTGACTGCTTTCTTTATTGTTCGAAGCCTGCCCTCTCTCCAGGCCCAGACAGTGGGGCTTATGTAATAGAGGACAGGAATCGAGA
>CAZJXZ010000072.1:11149-12495 GCA_964549955.1 uncultured Eubacteriales bacterium | reverse complement strand
ATTGAGACGGAACCGATCATTGCCGCCTGATGCAGAGGCGTATTGCCTGCTGCATATTTCAAATTTACAAGAGAGGCGTCTTTTTCAACCAGAGTTTTGACTTTTGCCAGGTCATTGGCTTTTACCGCATCAAATATCTCCTGTGCTTTTATATTTATTGCCGCCACCAGCAGCAAAAAGCTGATAAAAATAAATTTTTTCATTTTGATTTATCCTCCTATGATTGATTGTCGTGATTCAAATTTGACTTAGGTTTTAGTGTCCGGTATGGCACTCTAGTCGGTCAAGGCTGGAAGGGACACTATAGCTATCAACTTGCTCGCTTTTATCTTCATATTTTTAACCTTATTTGGCTTTAATCGGTTTCAATTCCTCTATGATTTTGGCATCCACCCACCATACGTCGTTAAAACCCTGTCCCATTTTCAGGAAGAAAATGTACTTCTGATCCGGAGAAACATAGGGACAACCCGCACCCTTGAAAACACCTCCAATATTCTTGGCTTTTGTCCACGAACCGTTATTTTGCTTGTAACTAATCCATAATCCATCGCGGCAGAAAATGAGGTAGCTCCCATCAGGCGCGATGAATGGATTATCTTCATGAACTTCAGAATTGATCTCCGGGCCGAGACTGACAGGCTTCCGATACGCCCCGTTCACGAACTCTGCCATGAAAACGTCATCCCGGCCCTTGGAACCCGCGCGCTCGGAGCCGAAATACAAATTCCCCCTGGCATCGACCGACACCTGCCAGTGCAAGTGTTCGTCATTGATTTCGGGTCCTAGAGGAAAGGGAGCACCCCATCCCGTGGCTGTTCTTTCCGCGCACCAGATGCGCTCCCTGCGGGTCGTTCCTTGAGGCAACGGACGGTTTGAGTTAAAGAATAATTTTTTGCCATCCGGGGAAAGGACCGGACAATCCCCGTCGTCCGACCGAGTGAAACTGACGATATCAGGCTGAGTCCATGTTCCATTTACGATTTTCGAAAAATAGATACGTCGTGGCGTGTCCAACGGCGCCATGGCCCAGTAAATCTCAGTGCCGTCCGGAGAAATGCTGACCGTACAGTGGTTATACATATCCGTAGAAATGATCCCCGGAGCGAATATTTTGGGCGTCATCCCCGGCGGCTTCTGGCCGAGGTAGGGGCCGGTGAGTTTGGGAAAATCCTTTTGCTGGGCATTAACTATTACTGCAAGGAGAAGCACGCATGAAATAAGAATCAGTTTTTTCATTTTAATCTTTCCTTTCGATTCATTTTCTCTTTTCATACAGCTGGTTGAACCAGACGGCCGTCCGTCCCTGACGATAGTCCGTGATGAAGATATCCTGGTCGCCGTCG
>CAZJXZ010000072.1:0-11049 GCA_964549955.1 uncultured Eubacteriales bacterium | reverse complement strand
TCGCCGTCGGCGTCGAAATCCTCCAAGACGACATCGAGGGTCGCCCCGGCCTCGAATACCTGGGAGCTTTTTTTAAACTCCGGAATTTGTTTCCCCCCGCGAGGGTTTTGGGAGACGATCGGCCCGGCGAAAAGTAAAACCTGAAAAACCGTCAGGATCGCCATCTTTGATAATATCGTCGCGTTCATTGTCGCCTCCCAGCTTAAGGTGATCGGAGATCCTTCGGCCTCAACTCCTCGATAAATGACGCATCCATCCACAAACCGCCCTGGGTAAACAAATATTTTTTGTCAGGCGAGACGATCATACAATTGCTCATCCCGATATATTTTTCGAGATTTACCGGTTCCATCCATTGTCCATCTTTTGATTTGAAACTCATATAGGGTATTGGCCTGCCCGATATGACTCTCGAAAAGGTAATATATGTTTCATCCGGCGATATGAAAGGACAGCCCGCGCCGTATTTACTTATTTTATCTTCCATTTTAATTGGTTTAGTATATTCTCCATTCACGTACCGTGAATAATAGATTCCCCTGCCTTCGGCAGATGAAGAACCTGCAAAATAGAGAGTACCTAAACTTGATACTGATACTTGCCAATGCAATGACAAGGCATTTACTTCGGCGCTTACCGGTTTCGGTTCTCCCCATCCCTCCCCTTCTCTTTCTACATACCAGATGTTTTCTTTGTTTCCGGCGCCGGAATCCATTGGCCTCAGGGATGTGAAAAAGAGCCTCTTATTATCAGGAGTGACAAATGGCACATCATCATACATGTCTGCCGTACCCTTGCCGCTGAATGATACAATTTCAGGCTTTGTCCATTTTCCATCTTTTATTCTGGCCATCATAATATTCGGACCGCTCGCCCAATATATCTCTTGGCCGTTCGGAGATACTGAAATTGATGAATGACCGGCAGAGACGATTCCGGGGGCAAATCTTTTTAGTTCCTTGCCCGGAGGCTCTTGGCCGTAATAGGGCCCCTTTAGAACTGGAAATTTTTGGGGCTCTGTTGTTCCGCCCAGTTTAACGATGAGGTTTAACAATTCTTGATGGCCGTTCTCCTCAGCGACGTTGTAGACTGATTTGCCTGAATTTGTTCTTTTGTTGATATCGGCTCCCCTCTTTACAAGATATTCTATCATTTCGGGTTTATTGCTCTGTGCTGCATAGTGCAACGGCGTCCAGCCACTTATATCGGCCTCAAGATTCATGGGGATATTTTTGCCCTGGAGTATTTGTACAATTTCTACCGAACCTCCGTTCAGTGCGCTGCGCATATAATTGTTTTTATCTGTTTCATTATTGAATAATGATTCCCCTCCCTTTTCCATAATATATCTGAACAATCTCGGTGAGCCGAGACGTGCCGTCATGGCAAGCATGGTCTTTCCCAAACCATTGGATGTATCGATATCCGCTTTTTTATTTAAAAAGAGGTCTATTAGTTCATTGGCACCGCTATGAATAGCATGTGCTAACGGTGTTAAATTATCGCGGTCTCTTGCATTCATATCTGCTCCGCTTTCTATCAATTTTCTTGCCGCCTCCACATTATTTGTCATCATTGAAAGAAAGGCCAAAGGCGTTTGTTTCCGGCCATTATCTTTTGTTTCTAAATTTGCTCCTTTTGAAATAAGTAGTTCAAGCGCAGGCAGGCAGTTATACCGGGCCGCATAATGAAGAGGCGTATAACCTGTAACATTTTGCCTGTTCAAATCGCAATTATTTTTTATCAGAAATACGGCGGTTTCATTCTTTTCGCTTCTTAATGCTTCATGCAGGGGTGTATTTAATCTTGTGTTTACAGAATCAATTTCGGCTCCCTTTGACAAAAGGTATTCCACTGTAGGCACAGAACCTGTTATTGCTGCTTGGTGCAGAGGCGTATTGCCTGCTGCGTCTTTCAAATTTACAAGAGAGGTGTCTTTCTCAACCAGAGCTTTCACTTTTGCCAGGTCATTCGCTTTTACAGCGTCAAATATCTCCTGTGCCCTAATGGTTATTGCCGCCACCAGCAGCAAAAAGCTGACAAGAATTAGTTTTTTCATTTTCAATTCTCCTTTTCATAATAATTGTTATAGATCCCGTTTTATTATTCCTTCGGCGCTGGCTCTTCGATGATTTCTGCAGTGACCCAGAGCATATCCGAACCGCTCCTTCAGTCATGATAAAATGCCTGGGGCGGAATGATCTGCTTGCCGATCCCCGGGCCCTCCCAGTAGAGCTCCAAAACATGAGATGGCTCGAGAAGCTTATCCGTGACTATCCTCATCGGATGATAGCCCGACTCAAGGCACAAGTCTCTCGCCGTTTCCTGAGGAGCCAAACCATCGCAGGCAATGACCAGATCTTGATCCAGAAAGAACTTGGCGCTGGTGGACCGAAGGGTTAGCCTGTACCTTCCGCTCTTCGGCACTTTGATATATCCCTCATATTCAATCATGTAGGCCTGATTTCGATCGCGAACGTTGAGATCGATCGCTGTAACCACGCCGGATTTCTTGGGCGTACCGGCGATGCGGTCGGGGAGATAGAAGATCTGTTGTTCGATGTACTTGAATTTCAGTCCCTGGCGCAGACCGCGGGCTTTCCGGGACGACCGAAGACGGTCAATAACCTGGAATTGGGCTTCGACTACTCTGGTTTCCTGTAGGCCGGGCCGGATCGACCTTGCTTTCAGGGTGGTGGTTCGATCGATGAGGATGGGGCCTGAATACACGGGCGATCGAGCGGACGGCTCTTCGCCGTTGACAGTGTAATGAACCGGGTCCTGTCCCCCCAGGATCTGCACGGGGAGGGTCTCCCCTTTCAAGAGTTCTCCTTGGGAGGGAATGATCGTGGGACGTTGGATGGGACTCCAGTCTGGGTAGAGCATCATGATGAGCTCGTGAAAACTCTCCCGGGGGACATGGGGCCCATCGACCGCTTTGATTTTCCAGGTGAAACCCTGCGGGCAATTCTTTCGGATAATGGATTCCAGCAAGGGAATTTTCTCGGTCACACTGTGATAATCGGTTGTTCCGTAATAAATACATAAGGATTTATTCAAGATTTTCCCGTGCTGGAAAAACGCTTCCGCCTTGTTCAAGATGACTTGATCCGAGTATCCGATAACCGGACTGCTTGCCAGATAAGCGTCAAAAACATTAGGGTCGGTAAGAAGGGCGAATATGGCGAATTGGCCTCCTGCCGATTGACCGTAGATCGTTCGGCGCGCAGTCGTCCGGTAGTGGGTATCAACATAGGGGATCAGTTCCTTGGATAAGAAGATCAGAAACCTAATGGCTCCGTTCTCGTCGGTCTCGGGAAGTCCCTCTACCTTGGTGGCAAACAGGTCCCGGTTTCGATTCGTATTCAGGACGCCGACGATGATCATTTCGGGAATCCTATGGGGGCTGAAGAAGCGGGCTATTCCGATGAACGAGGCTAGAGAGAGATCTTCGCCGTCCAGGATATACAGGACCGGATACCTTTTCCCCAACCTGTCATATAAATACGGAAGGGAAACGGCGATCGTCCGCTCTTCGTTCAGGATGTTGGATGAGACCTTGTGGTAGGTGGCTACAGCTAACGGATTTCGCTCATCTTGAGGATAGACGGCTCCTCCGGATAACATAATCAAAGTCCCGAGGACAAACAGCGTTTTTTTCATTCATGCCTCCTTGCTCCTTCCTGCCATCCTTCCAGATTTCAGGTGCAGGATGATTTTGGCGTAGCCTCGCCTGAAAACCGGTCCAGCCAAGAGTGAAATTTTTTGGCTTCTGGAGCCTCACGTGAGCGATGATTCTACAAAGAAGGCCAGAATAAGCTACCGCCTCAATATATGTTCACCGCCTTGCTGCACTCGTGGTCTCTCTAGCCGCGGCGCCCAGCTTATAAACTATGATACGATTTAGCAGGTATTGAGTTTATAGCTGTCTCCTTCCACGCAATCAATTATCTGTTGACGATATGGCAAGAATTTATTAATACTCAAAATATATTATTAGAGTTATTTAATACCCTTAAGGAATAACAAATGGAAACGAGATTATTAAAGTATTTCTCGGTCCTGGCCGAAGAGCTGTACGTCGGTTTGTCTCCCCGCTGTTCTCCGGCAATCAGAAATAGCATCATCAGCATTTGCAACAAAGCAGGGTTTTTCCCGAATGTAGCCCATGGAGTCAGCCAAATAAATTCCATTGTCAAACTGGTTGAGAAGAATTTGGGCTATTCCATCATCCCGTCGGGGATTAAGAAAGCCTTTAAGCAAAAAATTAAGTTTTTTGAATTGGATGATTATCCGGAGAGGGCCGAGTTGTCGCTCGCCTATAACCCGAAGCAAATCGATGAGACATCCATGAAGGTCGTTGATCTGGTCTTAAATCAAGACTATTGATCATATGGGTTATACCAAGGTTTCTGTTGTCCTATTTCTTTAATCATATCAGCCGATGTGACCTGCCGCCCTCGTTGGGATTCTGCTGGACGAGGCGAGGTGGGTACCCTGTGCCCAAAAATATCGAGAACTATCCAAAAATATCTAAATCCATCTAAATCGGGAAGTCCTTGAAAACGGGTGCTTTACAGGGGAAATCTCCTATTTTCTGCACCTTGGCTTTTTGCGCTGCCTCCTACACACAGTAGAAGTCAGAGGTTCGAATCCTGTATCGCCCACCATTCATCTTCAATAATTTGCCTGCTCATTCTTCGCTTCCCGTAACTAATCTCATGATCAAAATTATTCAGACAACAGATTAACATCATTTCTTCTAATTAAAAGTAAAATCTCGTGCAATATTGATCAGCCACAAGTTCATCTTAGCCATTTCCTTCCAGTGTTGCGGCCGCAGATGGCTCTTCGGATAGACTCTGGGCTCCTGAGCTGTCCTTGAAATCTTTTTGAGGCCTCATTTATAATTTCTTACCATGGTCGGAGGGGTAAATTGTCATAAAAAGGCTCTTTCGACCGGCACAGCCAAAAAGGAAACTCTAACGGGAGGAGGTAAATCATTCCAGACTAACCACGAGCAGGCACTTCGAAGCTGCCACCATAGGTCTGATGATTCAAGCTATCTCTTAAAATTAGAAAAGCAAATTTAGACGCAGATAGCCCCAGATAATGTGCCAAATTAGGTAATACACCAGCCTGAACGAATACATTGAGGTGAAATCATAACGCTTAAAAATTACCAACTGGGAAAAATTAATCAAATAAACATGAAGGAAATTTCCATAGAGATTAGTCCATAAGGGATATTGGGCTGAGAATCCCAAAGTAATCTGAAGGATGGGCTCAAATAACGATACAATGAGAAGACAAGGCCAAATAATCTTTCCGTAAGTTATTTTCTTAGAAAGCAAAGTCAGGAAGGACAAGAGTAATGAAAGAGGCAAAACATGAAAAATGATTTCAACGACATATCCTATGACCGGATAAAATAACAGAGAAGCTGGAAACAGAATGTTTATATCAGCAGGGAAAACAACCACACGCGCGCTCTCAAGCAAGATGATCACTAGTGCAAAATTCGCTGCGAGGCTGGAAGAGAAAAACAACCCTGTTAGATTTTCGCTTTTATAAATGGAGAACCATCCTCGTGAAAGGAGGTAAGACAAAAGAAATATGGCCAAAATAAAAACAAAAAAAACTCCTATTAAAGGATTGAGGCCGCCCAAGAACCGCCGAAAACCCGAAAGAGCGTGCACGTTGTTCGAAAAATAACTTATCCCTGCCAGACTCGCCACCCCAAGAGATAAGCCGATAAAGACCAGATATTGTAAACGCTCAGAGATCAGTCTTTTATATAGACCATTTAAAGCCATAAGGATCTCTCCTTTGGTTCTGTTAGCGATAATCATAGCATACTCAAAGAGGCGACAGGAATTAAGTTAGCTGTCACCTTAATTCATGACGAAATAGGAATTTAAGTGGGAGCCACCGTAATTCTGTTGCAACTCAAATGTAAGCTCTTACGTAATTACATGTGGAGACACAATCGCACGCTTCTGCGCCCTAAAATATAAGAGGAGGCGAATAGCCATGAAAAAATCCCAGCTTTCCCTAATCCTGGTTTTATTCTTTTCCTGCGCTCTTTTCGGGCAGAACACCCAGCCCGCTTTCGACAAAGCCGAGAAAAAGGCGGTCATCGACGCTCTTTGCGAGAACCTGGAGCGCGAGTACATCTTCCCTGAGATCAGCGAGAAATACGTCCGCATGCTCAGGGATAATCTGCGTTCCGGCAAATACGACGGGATCCGACAGCCCGAGGAATTCGCCCGCACGCTCACCGAAGACCTGAGATCCATCCACCCAGACGAGCATCTCACCGTCTGGTTCAACCCGGAATGGGTGAAGAACGAAAGAGCTCGGAAGAAACTCGACGAGGAAGCGATTCGCCTCCAAAAGAGGCGGGACCGGACCCGTAACTACGGATTTCAGGAGATTAAGATTCTACCCGGCAACATCGGCTATTTCAAGTTCAACGGGTTCAGCTATGACACGGATGCCTATGAGGCCGCCATCGGGGCGATGAGCTTCCTGGGCAATGCCGACGCCCTGATCATCGACCTGAGGACCAACGGCGGCGGCTCACCGGAAATGGTCCAGTTTCTCTGTAGCTATTTCCTGGCGAATCCCCGCCAGCACCTTAATTCCTTTAGCTACAAAGACAAGGAAAAATTGACCCAGTACTGGACCTACACCTACCTCCCCGGGAAAAGGCTGGACAATATCGACCTTTATTTGTTGACCAGCCGAAGGACATTTTCCGCCGCGGAAGAGTTCACTTACAACCTGAAGAATATGAAGCGGGCGAAGGTCATCGGGGAAACAACCGGCGGCGGCGCCCATGACAATAAGTTCGTCATCCTAAGCGACAATTTCGAGATGAGCCTGCCCTTCGCTCGGGCCATAAACCCGATAACCAAATCCAACTGGGAAGGAGTCGGCGTCGAACCCGATGTCAAAGTCTCCGCCGACAAAGCCCTGGACACTGCGCTGGCCATGGCCAGCAAGAAACTGGCGGAGAAGGAGAATCACCCACAATTCAAGGCCCTTTACCAGTGGCAGCACGATATCTATGAGGCCGCGGTTAATCCCCTGACGATCGATGAAGAGACGCTGCGGTCCTACACAGGAACTTACGGTCCCCGGACCATCACCCTGGAAGACGGCTCTTTGTTTTATCAGAGAGAGGGCCGACCCAAGATGAGGATGATCCCGTTGACCGACGACTATTTCATGCTGGAGGGGATTGATTATTTCCGGCTCAAGTTTCTGAAGGAGGGGGGACGGGTCGTCGCCGTGGAGGGCCATGATTCGGCCGGCGTGGTCGACAAGCATCTCAGGGACAAATAGGCGCGGCCGACATGCGCCATCGTCAACTTGGAAGAAGTGAGATTACTCTTTTCTGATGATGAAATAGTCCAGGAAGAGCCCTTTTTTGATGCGGCTCACATTCCTGAAACCCGCTTCCCTGAGGAGCCCTGGCAGTTTGCCTAACAACTGATATCTTGTCGAACCCAGCCAGATGAGGAGCAAGAACATCAGGGGCGCCGTGATGACATGAGGAGCGCCGAAATCAGCCAAGAAAAACCGGCCGTCCCTTTTCATCACCCTATGGATTTCCCCTAATGCTTCTTTCTTGACGGGTAGGGGAAGATGATGAAACATCAGGCTGCTGATGATGACGTCGAATTGCTCGTCGGCAAACGGCAGGCTGGTGACCGAGGCGGGCCGGAAATCGATGTTCAATCCATATCTTTTGGCCTTTTCATTGGACTTCCGGATCATCCCGGGCGCGATGTCGATCCCGCTCACCCGGCCCGCATCCCCGACGGCCAGCTTGGCCAGGATTGACAAGCTCCCTGTTCCGCAACCGACATCGAGGACGCTTTCACCCTCCTTGAGCCCGGTCATGGCCGTCTGTTTTCTCCGGAAGCGGCTCCTCTCCGTAAACGTTAACTTGTCATAATGATCGGCCATGAAGTCAAGAGAAATGCCTTTTGATTTATTTTTCATCGGCTGTCGGTGATAGTATATCATGGAAAAAGGGAAACTCGCTTATCTGTTCAGATGCGGACATAAGTTGTTCGAGAATGGACATATAGTGCTGAGCAAGCATTCGAAAATCCCAGGAGGCAATATTGGCATGTTTATTGCAAATTAAAATAGGGAATGCAGGTTTCCATCGAGGTTAACCATGTTTATAAACTACTTTAAAATTGCGCTTAGGCAAATAAAGCGACAAAAAGGATACTCATTCATCAATATATCAGGTCTGGCAGTCGGTATGGCATGTTGTATTCTTATCCTCTTGTGGGTTCAAGATGAGTTCAGTTACGATAAGTTTCATGAAAACGCGGACCATATTTGCAGGGTCATTAAGATCTGGCGGAAGGGTGAAATTGCCCATTATGCCACGACTCCGGCTCCTCTTGCCCAAGCTTTGAAAGAAGACATCCCGGAAATAAGTAATTCTGCTCGGTTTGATCCTGCGGGACAGATGACAGTAGCTTATGATAAAAAGGTTTTTTATGAAAACAATGTCGCTTATGCCGATCCCTCTTATTTTGAATTGTTCACTTTTCCTTTTACTAAAGGGGATCCCAGGACTGCTCTTTCGAACCCCAATTCGATTGTTCTCACAGAGAATATGGCGCATAAATATTTTGGTGCCGAAGACGCTGTCGGGAAAACTCTCAGAATTAACAATCAGTATGATTTTTTAGTGACTGGAGTTATGAAGAATATTCCCCGCAATTCACATATGCAGTTTGATTTTTTGATTCCCTTTATCCGTATCAAGCAAATACAGGGACGTGGTCAGGAAACCCATGTGGACTGGCATAATACATCTTTTTATACCTATGTCTTGCTCGAAAAAAACATCCCCTATCAGGGTGTCTCCGGGAAAATATCCGAGTATCTAAAAAAACACATTCCCGAATCGACTTCATCTTTATACTTACAACCTCTCAAAAGGATTCACCTTTATTCATCGAACCTGCGGTTAGATATTGCGACTGGCAATATTACATATATCTACATATTCTCCGCAATGGCATTTTTCATTTTGGTAATCGCCTGCATCAATTTTATGAATCTGGCAACAGCGCGCTCAGCAAGGCGCTCGATAGAAATCGGGATGAGAAAAGTCATCGGAGCCAGCAGGGGGAATCTGGTGAGACAATTCTTCGGAGAATCGGTTGTTTTATCCTTTCTTGTTCTCGTGGTCGCCATTGCCATTGTCTCTAATGTTTTGCCGGTTTTTAACACCCTGTCGGGAAAAGCCATTTCCTTAGGCGCATTGTTGAATATCAATTTCATTTTAGCCTTAATCAGCATTGCTTTCCTTTCGGGAATATTGTCGGGAAGCTATCCTGCACTGTTTCTTTCGTCTTTTCAACCAGTGGTGGTCTTGAAAAGCTCTTTTCGCACGGGTTTGAAAGGCGCTCTTTTCAGAAGAGTTCTTGTCATTTTTCAATTTTCTCTGATGATTATTTTAATCATAGGGACGATTGTTATTTACGATCAACTTGAGTATATCCAAAACTCAAAACTTGGTTTTGATAAGGAGCACCTGATTTATTTGCCGATGAATGATGATGTCCGATCGAGGTATGAGCCTTTTAAAAATGATTTGTTAGAAAATTCTGATATCCTGAGCGTTTCTGCTTCTTCAAGTCCGCCATACTGGGGGATGGATATCGCCACTCAAGACGTGAATTGGGGAGGCAAGATCCCGGGTGAAGATTTCTTGATGCGGGGAGTGGGTGTTGATTACGATTTTATTGAGACGTTTAAAATTGAGATGGCCGAAGGACGGAATTTTTCACGAGAATTCTCGACAGATAAAACAAATTATATTCTGAACAGCAGTGCCGTCGAGGCTATGAAGCTGCAATCACCCCTTGGGAAACAGCTTACTTTAATGGGCAATACTGGTTCTATCATAGGGATAGTTAAGGATTATCATTTCAAGCCCCTTAATTTGCTATTAGAACCTCTGGTATTAAGATTGTATGAACCTAAATGGCTTAACTTTATTTATGTTAGAATCAAGCCGGAAGACATTTCGGGGATCTTAAGATCTATGGAAAATAGATGGAAGCAATTTTTCCCAGGAATTCCTTTTCAATACTCTTTTGTAGATCAGACTCTGGCTAATGTGTATCTGTCCGTCGAGCGAATCGGCAGTCTGCTAAGGTATTTCACCATTCTTGCAATCGTAATTGCCTGCCTCGGCCTGTTCGGTCTGTCCGCATACATCGCAGAACAGCGCACAAAGGAAATTGGTATTCGGAAAGTGCTCGGGGCCACAGTTCCTGGCGTGGCGCTCTTGCTTTCCAGAGAATTCATCAAATGGGTGCTCATCGCCAACCTGATGGCCTGGCCTGTCGCTTATTTTGTTATGAAGGGGTGGCTAAACAACTTTGCCTATCGAACACGTCTCGGATTGGATATCTTTATCCTTTCTGGATTGCTGGCATTTGCCATTGCTTTGTTGACGGTGAGTTTTCAATCGATAAAGGCGGCGCTGACCAATCCGGTGGACAACCTGCGGTATGAATGATTTAAAGGTTTATACTTTTATATCCCTAGCCGAGTCCTCAATCATTGCCAGCTCGAAGAGCGTGGCCATCCGATGAAGCCCTTTCCAGGTGCATAGCTCCGCGCTCATCACCTTGTCATTGCGAGCATCCGAGGGGAGCATAAAGATCTCGACCTTCTATCGCTTTTACGAGTTTTAAGCAATTACCTTTGGGGGCTTTATTTTCCTTGTTTCGGCGAGGAATGCTCCGATGATGGCCAGGATGGTGAAGAGAAAGATTCTCCACAGCGCAGCCAGGCCCATCTTTCCCAATAGCTGAGAGAGCGAGAGCAGAGTATTTCCTTCTTGAGCCAGGATGTTTCCTAAAAGCGTATTTGAAGCGGCGTAGAGAAAACCGACCACTGCACCGGATAGAGCTCCAAAGAAAATTCGCTTCGAAAGACGAAGACCTCCTGCCCAGGAAGCCGCTGCTGCAGCGGCAAAGACAGGAACCCAGAGAGCCA
>CAZJXZ010000071.1:0-12693 GCA_964549955.1 uncultured Eubacteriales bacterium | reverse complement strand
TTATTCGATTGCGCTCAATGAGCAGCTTGTTGTCTTCTTGAAGTCGATTGGTATGGAGCTTGTTAGTGAAAGCGATACCAATCTTTTCGAGTACAACCTTGTCAGGGACTTTGCCCGCAAACTAAAATTGCTCAATTACAGCTCTGAGGGGCGAATCATCGACAAGGCTTTTCTCAAGTGAATGATATCTCATAGTCCTTTTGAAAGAAATCCATCATCGCCTCAAGAAAAATATACAGATTATTAACACTTTGCTTAAGCTTCAATCGGCGAATATCAAGGATGAAAAACTTCATGAGGTGTTTAACGAAATCAATGATCGGATAAAGTCGATAGCCCTGCTCTAGGAAGTGTTCTATCAGTCCAGAGATTTGGCGAGGGTAGAATTTTTAGCGCTTGTAATTTTAACTGAAAAATCATATCATTATTCGAAATCAACTGGCATAAGGTCATTCTATTGGTTGAAAAGATATTGAAAAGAAATTTCGCTTTTTTCGTCATTCTTATGTCTTGTTCAGCTTACATCTTTGCTCACCCCCCGGCTTCCGAAGAGGGAAGTTCCCCAATGGTCTGTAGAGATCTCACTTTCGACCAGTTAGACCCATTTTATGAAAAGCTTTTCGAAGACGGTAAATATTTTTACTCAATCGGTGATTACGCCGCGGCCATAGAGAATTTTAAGATCGCCTTCTTCGGCTTTATCGACAGTCCACCGAAACTATTGGAATCCTTTGTCTATTTGACGGTTTGCTACTATCTGACAGAAAATTTAGAGAAGGCAAAGCACTTTAATAACGAGATAAAGCGGCTGAAACTTCAGGAATATTTTAAGGTTATCAAACTTCCAGAAGACCTGCTAGACAAGTTCCACGATATGAATGCCTATTTTGAGCGCCTGGAACAGAAGACAGCTACCGCTGCTCCTGGCAATCCTCCTGCGACTCAGCCGATGAAGTCTTCCGCGTCAGCCGCCAGAACCGCAAGCGAAAGTGTACTACCGCCCTCAATACAACCTTTGCCTGCTCGCTCTCCTCAAGCTGAACTTGAAACAGAAATCAAGAAGCTTAAGGAATCAATAAAGAAAGACAGAACTGATTTTGAGGCACATCTCAGGCTGAGCGCAATCTATCTCGAGAAGAAAAAATTGAAGGCGGCGAAGTCGGTTCTTGAAGATTTGCTAAAACTGGCGCCTGATAATGCGCCTGCGCATTTTGAGCTGGGAAAAATCCTTGCCAGCGAGAAGAAATACAGGGATGCCCTCCAGCATTTTCAGAAAGCCTCTTCTTCTCTCCAGAGCAACATCCAGCTTTGTTACGAGCTGGGAAAAGTTTATTTTATATTGAAAAACTATAAGGAAGCCAGGGAGGAATTCCTGAAGGTGAAGGAGATCATCCCGACCTACAAGGACACAGAGAAATATCTGGTCCAGATCGAGGAGAAGGAAAAGGCAAGACGAGTCCCTCCTCTTTAATTATCTTGATCCTGTCTTATATACAGCTATGATTTTCAGTATATTTTTTTAGAATTTGTTCCAGCTTGTCTTCGTTCCCGAAATTCTCTCTCCAGCTCTTTCTGAGCTGAGGGATAAAGTTCTGGTTAGCCTCTCTCATTCTCTCCAGCCTCTCCAGGATGAAGCTTTTCTCCCCCTCCTCCAGAAAGTCCCACTGAGTCAGATAAATATAAATGATGTTCAGATTCAGAAACTCATCCGCAGGCTTGAATTCAAGCGCTTTGCGGAGGTAGAACCTTCCCCTGTCCATGTAGGTCAGAAGCGGAAAATTATAAAGCATATAAACTTTGCCCATCTCGAAGTAGGCAAAGGCGTCAATCGGATTTCTCCTGGTGAGTTCTATCAGGCTCTCTTTTGCCGCGTCAAGGTAAAAGTCTCTCCTCTCTTCAGTTCCGAATTCGTTCTCGGCAAGGGCCATCTCTAAGTACAGGCGGGCCATTTCTTTATAGAAAACCGGGTTCTTCGAGAAGAAGACAGCCCTTTTCAGATTTTTCTCGAGCTGGGATAAGCTTCCCTCGATGCTCCTTGCGCTCGATCTCACCTCTTTATATTCATAAAAAAAGTGATACCCAAGGTATTCCCTCACTGCCAGAGCGAGCAGGATCGAAGCTCCTGCCCATAAGGCGATTTTCTTGGCGGACGATGGCACCATTTCTCCCTACTCCCCTCTCTTCTCTCTCAGAAAATGAAGTATCTTTAGAGATGTACTCATTTGGCAACAGCTTTCATTGTCAGCGCAAAGAGCGTCACAAAATAGACTGCATTCGCCGGAATCTGCAGGTTGAAATCCGTCAGGCTGTGGAGGAGGATGGCCGCAATCCCGGCCATGCAGCCAAGCCCAACTCCCCTGACAAAATAGTCGCTCCTCTTCATCCACCGCCAGAAGAGATATCCTAGCGTCCCGAAAGCAAGCAGAATCAGACACCCTCCACCAACCAATCCGCTCTCGGACAGAAGCTCCAGATAATCGTTGTGGGCATGGGCTGTGATGCCGCGGACATAGGCCTTTTCATACTTTGTATAGGCGTAGACATAAGTTCCTGGCCCGGTCCCGAATAGGGGATAGGTCTTGATTATTTCCACAGTGTTCCTGAATATAACCGGTCTTGTCTCCCTCGATAGATATTCCAACGAAAACCTCTCGATGACGGGCTTGATACCGATCATCGCCGCCGTGAAGACCACGGCTAGAAAAAGCGTCCTCAAGATTTTCGTAATCCTCTTCCTTTTCTGCCTCGAGAACCCCTCAATTTTTCCTCCACCCGCACCAGCCGCTGACAGAATGGTTATCATCAGGAAGAATGTGATGAAAAAAATAAAAACTCCCGACCTTGATCGCGAGAAAATAATTCCCAGGCCGATCACAGCCGGAATCATGCCGAGGACAATAGTTTTTTGCAGTTTTTCCTGCGCAAACCACAGGATTTTTTCTTTAAAAGTCACTCCCTTTTTCAGGGCAAAAAAGTCGGCTTTGGCCAGCAGATAGCCGAGGCTTATTGGAAAGACCATCTCAAGGAAGCCGGCGAGATGGTTTCTGTTGATAAAGGTGCCTGTGGCAGACCCGAGCCCCCATCTTTTTTTATAGGCAAAAATCCTCTCCGTCCCGCCGAAAGCTTCCATCATCCCGTAGAGCGCCTGGAAGAGAGCAGCGGCCGTCATCACCAACAAAAAAAATTCCGCTTCCTTCCTCGTCCTTACACAGCGAAAAACAAGGTAGGCGAAGAGAAAATAGCAGGCATATTTGATAAGCTCATAAAGGGAGAGAGGCGGCGCTAAAGAAAGCGTTTTCCAGGCGATTCCTGAGCCTTCCGGCCCGGCAAGAATTCCCCGATGAATGTCAGAGTAAATATTATAGGTGCCAGGTGAAAGTACCTTGAGCAAAAAAGGGGGGAGGGGGATTATCTGAAGAACCGTCACCCCGAAGAAGACAGCCAGCAACAGAGTGAATAAGAAGGGCACCATTCTCGGCGATAATTTCTCGCTTGTCATATCATTCGTGGCGTTTCCAGGGGCAAATTCGTCTTTTATCTCAACTTTTTCATGCGAAATAAAAGCTTTAAACTTTGGGCTGCGAAAATTAACTCCTTTATTTTGCCCTTTTCTCTTTACGTCCCCTACTAAATATAGACCGAAGAGCAGAATTGTCGCCGTCTCAAAGGCAAAGATTGCCCATTCATCCACCGCTCCAAAGGGAAGCGGCAGAAGGGCCATCAGCGCACACAGCCCCCAGAAAACAACTTTTTTCATCTTTTTCAATCTGACTTAAAAATTTTTCAAAAAATCTTCATTAAGAATAATAAATATCGGCAGGTTGATCGAAATGAATTGAATTATGGCTCGTCTTGAAAAATAAAAAAGGCGGGAATTTTTACTCCCGCCTTCCTTTTTTCTTTAGTCTTCAGCCTGCTCTCTGCTCTTTATCTTTTTGAGGGTGAAACCTCTTCTTCTTCCACCAGCAGCTTGTAGCTACCGTAAATCGCCACCGCACTGGCCCCAACAACGACCGCAATTCCCCCCGGAGTGCCGAGGAATGGCTTTTTAGCTTCAACTTCCAATTTCTCCCTGCTTACCCCAAGAAGACCAGCCGGCTTTAATGCCAGAGATAGTTTTCCGACTTCATCACCCTTCACCAGGATCATATACTTAAACTTGAAATCGCCTGCCGCTGTAGAAACCCAGAGAATATACCTTCCTTCGTTGATATTTTCAATCTTATACATGCCTGTTTTATCTGTCGGGGTGCTCTGGTATTGCGTTTTATCTTTAGTGTTTCTTATTTTCACAACAGCCTTTTCAACCGGTTTGGTCATATCGGCACCATAAATGATGCCGGTAAGAGTTCCCTTCTTTGCAGCTTGAGCCTGAGTTAGAGCTTCGACCGGGATAAAAAGCAGAAGAAAAACGGCCATCACCCCCAGGGGAAGTGCCTTTGACCTGAAGATTTTTCTTCTTAACATTGTCCGCTCCTTTAGCTTGTTTTTCAATTTATAAAATCTTAAATGCCATTGTCAAGCATTTTTATTTTTTTTCGGTATCCTGATTGTCCACTTCTTCTTCGCCGGGCTCTCTGGCTCCCCCCAATCGGGGATGGACTGATTATCCAGTATCGCCTGGGGGATTTCGGTAACCATTGCCGCTGCCTTTTCCTCTCCCACCACTTTCCCTGCCTCATCAACTCCCAGGCTTAACCTCGGCGGCCTCCTTCCCGAATCATGGGCATCAGAGGCAATAAAGTGGACTAGGTTGTGCTTCATGAAGAGGTGAGCGGCCTTCTTTGTCTCGGACCCAAACTCTCCGCTAACGCTCTTTGCCGTAACCTGGGCCAGGCTTCCCATCTTGACCAGCTCGTAGAGAAGCTCCGGCCTCTCCATGAAAACCGCGTTCCTTTCCGGATGGCTGATGATGGGGATGAATTGCTTGAGCATGATGTTGAAAAAAAGGTCCTTCACTCCAGACAGAATATAATCCGAGGGAAATTCAATAAAAAAGTAGTCTGAATTGTTTATGGTGAAATTGTGTTTTCGGATGTTCTCCACTATCTCATGGTGGACGAAAACCTCTGCCCCCCTGTAAAAATCAATCGGGATTCCAGCCGCCCTTTCTTTAAGCTGGGCTATCCTCTGCTCGAGCAGCGCCAGGTTATCCCCATGCTTACACAGCCTATAGATATGCGGCGTCAGAACAATTTTTTTTATTCCGTCCTTAAAGGCAATCTCCGCCATAAAGAGCATCTCATCCCAGTCCTTTGCCCCGTCGTCCCAGTCCGGCAGCAGGTGAGAATGCAAATCTATCATTGATTATTGTTCACCATAATAATAATGGTAATGATAATGTTTGTAGTAAAAGCCGAGCCTGCGGATGTTGAGGTTGTTGATGATGACGCCCAGGGTTTTAATCTTGAGCATATCCAGTTTTTCTTTAGCCTGCTTCAGGGCATCCCGCGATGTATTCTCTGCCCAGACGATGAGAATCATCCCGTCAATCATCGGTCCGAGCACCAGGGCGTCGGAAACGGCAAGCATTGGAGGAGAATCAAAAATGATGTATTTAAACGACTGTCTCAGGTTCTCAATCAGGCTGGCCATCTTTTCCGAGCCCAGAAGCTCTGCCGGGTTGGGGGGAAAAGGCCCTGAATTAATCAGATAAAGGTTGGGAACCTGGGTCTTCTTGACTAAATCCTTGAGGTCAACATCGGCCGCCAGATAATTCGTCAGGCCGTTGATATTCTTTATCTTGAAGATGCGGTGCTGCTTGGGCTTTCTCAAGTCCGCATCGACGATCAAAACGCGCTTATTCATCTGAGCTAATGTCACCGCCAGGTTGACAACAGTTGCTGTCTTTCCCTCTTCAGCCAGTGGGCTGGAGATGACCATAGCCTTTAAATTCGGCTCGGGTGCTGAGAGAAGAAGAGATGTCCGGATCGAGCGGTAGCTTTCCGAAAAATTCGACTTCGGCGCAAAATGCGTGATCAGCTCAATCGATTTTATCTCGCCATCCCCTTCTTTTTCTTTCTTCTGAACTGAAAAACTTTCCTCTATTCCCAGCTTGTCCCTCACTTCCTCAGGCCCGCCATCTTTTTTTTCTTCAAATGCAAGCAGCCCTTCGCTCATCGCGCCTTCCTCTGCGGTTCTTTCCTCTGCTGCCTGCTTACTGCTCCCTTCTCTCTTCTTTTTCTTTTTATATCCATAGCCATACCCGTAGGCATACCCTTTCCTGAACCCATCGGCGCTGAATGTGGGCACAACTCCAAGTGTCGCAAGCCCCGAATACTTCTCCACATCTTCAGCGGTCTTGACGGAATTATCAAGATATTCGAAAAGAAACGCCAGCCCTACACCCCCGAAAAGCCCCAAGAACAGAGCCAGAAGCAGATTCCTTTTCTTATTCGGGCTCGAAGGTCTTTCGGGGATATCAGCTTTATCCACAACCCGCACATTCGAAGTTCGGAGCCCCCTCAGCCTTGCCGATACCCCGGTCTCGCTCTGCCTTCTCATCAGGGATTCGAGCAGGTTTTTCTTGTTTTCAATCTCAATCTTAAGGCTGTTGTAGAGAATCGCATTGCTGTTCAACTGGAAGGCTTCTTCTTTCTGCCTGTTGAAGACTTCCTGCATTGACTTTTCCTTCTTGAGTGCCGCCTGATACTCTGAATAAGCTCCCTTGATCAGATTCTCGGTTTCATTCTTCAGCAGTTCTTTGGCGCTTTCGAACTCGGCCTTCAGCCTCTGCATCTCGGGATATTCGGGCCTGAATGTCTCCTGTTTTTTCGTGTATTCTCGGCTCAATTTCACATAGTCCTCGCGCAGCCTCTGGATTAAAGGATTGCTAAGCGCTTCGGGAATATAATCCGGGGAAGCACCTTTTATCTCATTGTAATAGGCCTCCTTGTTCACTCTGTCAATTTGGGCCTGGGTCAGAGCGCGGTTCAATTCCCCAAGCTTATCGACGATGGTTGTTTCTTTGTCACTGAGGGCAATGATATTCTTCTCAGCCCCGTATGCCTGGAGCTCTTTTTCTTTCCTGGAGATCTCTGCCCCAAGGCTCGAAATCTGATCGGTCAGGAATTCTGTTGCCTGCTCGGTTGCCTGGTATCTGGCCTCGATATTCATATCGATAAAAGTATCGAAGAGGGAGTTGACTCCTTCTGCTGCAAGCTTTGGGTCATGGGCCTTAAAATTTATCTCAACCAGCCGCGTCAGCCTTACAGGCTTTATCTCAAGCCTCCTCAGAAAAGCATTGACCAGGCTTTGTCTTAAAGCTTGGTCTGATTTATCAATCGGCTTTTTCCTGTCTTTGGGCTTTCCCGCAAATTCTTTATTTTCATAAAGCTTCAGCCTTTCGACCACATTGTCGGCCAGGGCCCGGCTCCGCAGCAACCTATACTGAGTCTGGTAATAATCGTCTCGGAAGGTTTCAATCTGGAAGATTTCTTCGAAAGTCAGGATGTTGGGCTCTTTTTCAATTAGAAGGGTGCCCCTGGCTGTAAACATCGGCTTGGCCGTAAAAGTCAAGAAGGCCGCAACAGCGATCAAAACAAGGGCAAAAGCCGCAACTGTCCACTTCCTCCTCCAGACCACATTCCAGTAGTCTGAGAGGTTTATCTCCGCCCTTTCAGGTTTTTTTGTTTGCTGACCATAATCATAATTATTCATTGCTTACCTCACAAACCTTACCTCACAAAAAGTAAAAAATAGGCTTTGGACTCTTTTTATTAAAGTTATTGTGAGCGAATTTGAAACCGGGAAACTCTTAAAATATAGATTCCGGCACATAGACAACATCTCCTTCCTTCAGCTCTATATCCGGCCTCTTTCCTTTAATGATATCCTTCAGGTTCACTTTCATCTTTATCTCTTTGCCGCTCCTGTCTTTTCTCTTGATGGTAATGCCCCGCTTGGAAGCGCCCTCGGCCAACCCGCCGGCCTGAGCTATTGCCTGAAGCAGGGTGATCTTCTTCGACATCTTGACCTGCAAGGCTCCCGGGTTTCTCACCTGCCCGAAGACATAAATGTTAATAATCCTGTCCACAGGCACATTGATCACGTCATTGGCTTGAAGGGGAATGTTAAGCTTCTGGTTGCCGTTGACAGTCAAATCTTCCAGGTCAATGGCAATCGAAGCCGTCATCCCGTTTTTCCCCTCTCGAAGGACAAAAATTTCGTTGGAAGCGCTCTCTTTGAACCCCCCTGCCTGGGAAATCATTTGGAGAAGGGTCTGCCTCCCAACAAGCTCATACATTCCCGGCTTCTCTACAGCTCCTATTATAGCCACGCGCTTGCTCTGGTATTCTTTGATGAAGACCGAAAGCCGGGCGTTCTTCAGATACTTCGCCTCAAGAAGCTCGGCAAGTTTCCTCTCCACGCCGTCCTTGGTCAAACCTCCTATCTGCACATTTCCCAGCAAGGGAAGAGTAATAGAGCCGTCCTCAGAAACCCTTACCGTCTGATTAAGCTCCGGAAGCTCGAAGACCTTAATCTCGAGCAAATCCCTGGGCCCGATGGCATACTCCCTTATAAACACCTCCCTTTCTTGCGGTATCTGCTGAGCATAAGCGATTATCCCCCCCAAAAAAAACGCAAATCCAAGAATGCCAAAAAGCAAGAAAGCCAGAGTAAAAATCCGCTCAATCTTTTTTCTATTCACTTTCTAACCTTCCTTTTACCCATAAATTGTTTTACAACAATCTCCTTGCGTTCCTCGCCTTTTTGTCACAGCGAGCAAAGCGTGGCGCTCTCACACCTTACGCCTTATAACTAACGACTTACCTTATTCAAAAATCATATGTCAAATTAATCCCGACCAACGTCCGCTGGTCATCCTCCCAATCCAGGTTCGAATCCCTCACCCACTTACTCAACACCACTCCTATCCCGACTTTCTCCTTAAGCCTGTAATATATTCCAACTGAATGGATTGAATAATCGTCCTTTCTTTTAACTGTATTTTGGGAACTGTTCCCGAACGGAGGCTGTTCTCCTTTCTGAGGGTAGCTATTTTTTCCTAAGCTGTAATCATAATCCAGCCTTATCTTCTTATGCACATAAAATGAAGCACCGCCTCCAACTCTGTTCTCAAGAAAATAGGTATTATCATACCAGAGCGAAAACTGGACATCCCTCTTATACACTGCCCTCACACCCAGCCGCCGCAGCAGCCTCAGCTGCACATTCGTATCTCCCACCAGCCCTTTATAATCCTGCCTCTCCGGCGCCAGCGAATTAAAGAATTTATAACCCAGGTGTATCCTTCCTCTTATTTTGGCAAAAGGAGAAAACTCGAAACCTCCATAGACTCCAGAGCTTCGAGAATTCCTCAGGCTTAAAGGATTATCAAAATTGAACACCCCATACTCTCCATCCACAAACAGCTTCATCCGGAAAGAAAGCTGGTAATATCCTACAAAATTCAAATAATTCTCTTCCCTGCTTAACAGCTCCTTGACATTGAATCTTTCATACTCGAGGCTTTCGTAATCATACTTTGCTTTCCTGGAGCTAATTGAAAATGATGTTTTCGCCGATGCCTGCCACAGAATCGACCCCTGAACACTCTCTTCTTTCCGCCGCGGCCGGATGTCAATCTCAGTATTCCACCTTTCTCTGGCATCGGAGAGCCCAGCTCGAGCCGAAATGAGAAACTTGTTTAAAAGCAAATGCATCTGCCCATTAAAATAATTATTCCAGGTCCTTTCCCTTGCCGTCTCAAAGAAATACACATACTGAGGCGACTCATAGAGCGAAAGCAATATCTTTTTCTTTATCAGAAGATAGATGTTAAAAGCGGGACCTGCTGTAAAGGTATAATCCTTGATTTTGTTATAGGGAGTTCCATATACATTCGAATCATACCCGGCATTCGTCAACATCAGCATAGGCTGGATACGGAACGGCCCGAATTTCCATGCCGCCTCCCTCCGCATCCTCTTGAGCTCCTCCCCCTTCCAAGTGGTTCCATAAATTGCTGCCGTATCTGATATCATTAAAGTCAACCCAATGCCCAAAAAAATCAAAATTTTTTTCATGGAGCTGTTAAACCAATTTCTATATGCTCTTTCACCTCTAAATTCTGACACTTCTCGCTATTTTGATAATTTTCTTCCATGCTATCCTCTTCATCACTTCTAATATGAGGTTGCTGTGCCAGTCGAAATTTCCCTTTTCCCTCATGAGTGGAATTATGCCGTCGTTTCTCGCTATTTGAAAAATCTTCTCAATCTGCGCGTTGTTCATTTTCCCATAAATTTTTCTTGCATAATACCCCAGAAGTATCTCTTTCTTGATAGCTTTCTTCCATAATCTCTCGTATTCTGAAAGTGCCGCAGCCTGAAAATCCCCTTTCTCGAATCGACTCAAGACGACTCTGGCCGCAATCTCTGAACAGAGAAGTCCAAAATAAATCCCTCCACCAGTTGTGGTTTTCACCTGCCCTGCGGCCTCACCCAAGGCAAGCACCCGCTCCGCATAAGTTTTTGAAACAAGCCCCTGAGCTATAGGCCTAAACTGGACCCGCTCTTCTTTGAGACCCAGTTTTATTTCCGGAAAAAACTTTTCAACCATCAGCTCGAAACATTGTCTTGGATTTTGCTCTGTCATAAGTCCCATTCTCACCTTTCCCTCACTCATAGGCACAAGCCAGGCAAAGGCACCTGGTGCAACGTCATTACCCAGGAAGACCTGGGTGTAGTCTCCATCGCAGATGTTAAGCTCAGCCTGCACGCCTTTGAGAAAATTTCGGGGATAGCCGAGGCCAAGCTTTTTCTGGAGTTTGAAATTTATGCCGGTGGCCACGATAGCCATTCTGGCGTAATGTTTTTCCTTAAATTTTTCTTTAGCTTCACTCATAATCTCGATGCAATTTTTCTCGACGGCAGCCTCCACAACCTCGCTCTCAAGCTTTATTTCGGCTCCTTTCTCCCGGGCTGCATCGCCGAGTTCGTTATCGAACCTTCTCCTGTCCACGACGCAGGCAAACGCAGTTGGATGCTCGTAGAAGAGTGAGCTTGAGAAGGGAGAGACCGCTTTTATTCGCCTTATCTCCTTTAAGATCGATCCTCTCGAGAGCCCAAATTCTTGAAATGCCTGCTCTCCCACTATCCCGGTGCAGATGACATGCTCGCCCAGCTTTTGCTTTTTTTCGAGCACCAGAACTTTAAGACCTTGCTCTGATAATCTTCGGGAAGCATTGAGGCCGCTCGGGCCTGCTCCCACTACCACTACATCATACATTCTTTAACTCCACTGGCTTAAGAATCAAAGGTTAAAGACAGCAAATGGAGAAAGTAGAAATTCGAAATTTAGATTTTCCTTTTTCGCGATTCCCATTTCCCCCTAAACGTAATCCAGAAAGAAAGAAGGATGAGCTTCAAATCCAGCCAGAAGCTCTGCTTCTTTACGTAAAGCAGGTCATACTTCAGCTTGTGTTGAGGCGGCGTATCATATCTCCCGTAGACTTGAGCCAGACCTGTAAGGCCTGGTTTGACCATATGTCTGAGATTAAAATCAGGGAATGCGCCATTGAACTGGTGGACAAGCTCAGGCCTTTCAGGCCTTGGCCCAACAAAGCTCATATCTCCTTTCAGTATGCTTAAAAGTTGTGGAAGCTCATCAAAGGCAGTAGCCCTCAGAATTCTCCCAATCCTTGTCACTCGCGAATCATTCTCTTCTGCCCATACCGGACCTGTATATTTTTCTGCATTCTTAACCATCGAGCGGAATTTTATCGCCCTGAAAATTCTTTCTCTTTTCCCAACCCTTTTTTGAAAATAGAAGATAGGCCACCCATCTTCAATCAAGATTAATAATCCGATTAAAATCCATAGAGGAGATGAAATTATAGTCCCTGTTAGGGAAAGAGCGATATCAAACGCTCTTTTGATGAGGTGTTCATTCATGTCAATTTACTGCTGATAAAGGACCTCTTACTCAAAAGCTCAGCATAAATCCCTATCATTTCTAATTCTATAATTGGCCCTTTAATCCAATCATAAGTAATCTTTAAGCCTTCTCTTTAGGCTCGAAAGTCTTGAGATATGAAAATAAAATATTTAATATTCTCTCACTTGCCTTCCCATCGCCGTAAGGATTGGCCGCCTTGGCCATAGACTGGTGCAATCTTTCATCCTCAATTAAATTCATAGTTTCCGAAAATATCCTATCACAATCTGTTCCAACGAGCTTTGCCGTTCCCACTTCAATGCCTTCTGTTCTTTCAGTTTTTTTTCGCATAACCAGGACGGGCTTTCCAAGCGAAGGTGCTTCTTCCTGAACACCTCCTGAGTCAGTGAGAATTAAATAGGACCGATTCATTAGCCAGATAAAAGAAAAATAGTCCAGGGGCTCTATCAGGTAGATATTGCTAACATTGTTCAGCATTTTTCTTACCGGTTTCTTGACATTTGGGTTGAGGTGGACAGGGTAGATAATTTGAACATCGTGATTATATCGGGCAATCTTTTCTAAACCTCTGCAAATTCCGCTAAGCTCTTTGCCAAAGCTTTCTCTTCTATGGCCTGTTGCCAGAATGAGCTTTCTATTATCAAGCGAGATGCCATATTTATCCAGAAACATCTGTTCAAGATTCTTCATTGTTTTCTGGTCTTTCTGCTTCTCAACAATCATTAAAAGAGCATCAACCACTGTATTTCCTGTGACAAAAATCCTGGCTTCATCCACTCCCTCTCCGAGTAA
>CAZJXZ010000070.1:0-12817 GCA_964549955.1 uncultured Eubacteriales bacterium | reverse complement strand
ACCCTTGGATAAGGCTCTTGTTGAACGAAATATAAATTATTTTCATGGTCAATCGCATTGAGCCAAGTGTACTCGGGGAGTTTATATGAGCCGAGGAACTGTTTTTTTTCATTGAAGAAATCTAGAAATATATGAAACTCGGACTCCCCTTCTGCCTTTCTTTCAACCAGCATAAGCATATTCAGAATCATTTTCTTTTTGTAAAGAAAGCAAGGGCCTATAACATTTGACGCCCTCATGATCCCCCCTGTTTGATACATTTTTATCTCGGTCGGCTTCAATTCAAAATCTCTCTTAATCTTTCTTAAAAGCTTTCCTCCTATAGCATATTCTCTAATTTCATATTTGTCGGGTAAGGTCATGTATATTTTGTCTTCAATAAATCGAAATCCTCCGCCAAAGCCACCACCTGCCCAACTGGGTAATTTTGGGCCATATCGATATTCATCAGGGAATTTCCCGAGAAGCTCTCCTTCAATTGAATAATATTCAGCAGCTATGCCCATCTGTCCCATAGTGGGTCTGCTTATAAAGAGTCGTCCATCAGGCAAGAATTGAAAATGACTGCACCTCTCTTTTAGATTTATGGTTCTTTGGTACTTTCCTTGAGCATTAAATAAATGCAAAAGAGAACGTGAATCCAAAATCCATATTTCTTTTGAGGGACTCACCGCCACTTCAGAAGGACTTTGAAATTCCCCTGGGCCTTGTCCCTCTCTTCCAGCTTTCCAGATAAAATTTCCCTGTTTATCAAACTTTAAAAGCCTATGATTTCTGATATCCAAAACAAAAATATTTAATTCAGAATCAACAGCTATATCCAGTTCACTGTGAAATAGTAAAAAATCCTCTCCTTCTTCAAGCCCCAGGGAGAGATTTTCTTTAAACTTAATTTTCCTATTAATCTCCTCTCCCCATATGCCTGAGCCCTCGCTTTCGATGACAGGCACTCCTGCTTCTTTATAGATTCTCCCTTTCCATTTCTCTTTGGAGCAGTTAGTTGAGAAAGTCACCATCAAAATAAGAATATAAGGCGTTAATTTTCTCATTTTTCCTTTACGAGGTTAAATAAGAATTGAGGATTTTTCTTTGAGATACTTCTCGATTATTTCTGATACAATTTTATAAGTATCAATGCTTGCTCCCAGTTCACTATACAAAATTTTTCCATCAACTCCTATGACATAAAGAGTGGGGATTCCACTAATTCGATAATCTTCTGCGATCTTATCTCCATTTACAAAGATTTGGTAAGTGTAGCCTTTCTTTTTCATGAATGCAGCTGGGTCGCCGCTCTCCCAGATGCTAATGCCAAATACAACCACACCACGACCTGTATATTTCTCATGAAGTTTTTGAAGATCAGGCATTATAGCTGCGCACGGGCCGCACCATGTCGCCCAAAAATCCATTATCACAATTTTTCCTCGATAATCAGACAGAGAATATTTATTGCCTTGAAGGTCTGATAATTCCCAGTTCGGTGCGGATTCGCCTGCAGACAACAGCTCTGGCTGCTTAGGAGCTTGATATGCTTTGACCTCATATCCCTCTGGAGCGTGGATAATAAACGTTGAATCGTCCAATGCAGGGGCTATTTTCAAATTGGAAATAGTAAGAACGCGGCCACGCTCCTGACCTTCTGTTGTGTAAAATTCTTTAACTTTACGGGGAAGCCGATCAGCAATGCCCAAGAACCACCACGCTCTTTTGTTCAAAGGACTATCAGAATATTCAACATACACCACATCGCAAGCTACGCCGCTTACCACGGCTGCGCCATCGTATCTCACAACATTTGCTGCAATTTCTGAGCTGAAAGGGTCAGGAGCTTTAAATTGGCTCATGACTAAAGGCAGGGCGCTAACTAAAAGATATAAACCTTTATCCTTTGGCTCACTTACAGTGACAACCTTCTTTACATTATCAAGAGCACGAATCAATTTTCCGTCATAAGCTACGATGAAGGGAGAATTTGGCTTGTCAGGGCTTGTAGAGACAAGCTCACCGCTTACAGCAAGCTTTAGGCCAACTGGATCCTCTTTGCTAATCTTGGATATCTTCACTTCGCCTCGATGTGGTGTAAGAACCGCAAACATATCGCCTCTTTTATATGTCCCAAGGCTATATTCTTCCGCATAGTACGAGACAGATTTCGCATTGAGAATTGCAAGGGCTGAACTCTTTAAAATTTCCTTTGGGTCTGGTTCCTTTGACTGGGCTGCGATATCTCCATAGAGGGTAAATATAAAGATAAAAGCTGTTATTATTAATGAACTGCGATTCATGGTTCCTCCTATTTACATAATTAATTTTTTCTCTTATGAACCGCTAATTCGCTCAACCGCCTTTAACTTTCTTGAAGCCGAGGCTTCAGGGTCTTGGCTTCCAGTCAATTTAAGATTGCTAATATTTCCAATTAACCTTATATCGTTTTAAAATTTGATATCCTTCTTCGTCTTCTTCTATGGTATAGAGCTTGTTCTTTTTCCAAAATTGTATTTTGTCTTTAAGAGAGACTTTTGCTATGTATCGCCCTTCAGAATCAAAGACATCGTTGTAATATATTCCTTCCCCAGCTTTCTCGTAGGTATGGACGAAGATTCTGCCCTCATCATCCGCCGTAATAGAATGAACAGCAGGAAAGAACTTCGAAACAACAAGTTTTCTGCCTTCGGGCACTCTCCTAATCCTTTGTCTCACGTCCTCGTCTGTAATTCTCACGGGCTTATACTCTTTTATTATCTTTTTAACCAGTTCTCCTTGGCTGTTAAATATTTGAAGCTCGCAGTCTTTTTTAAAGGAAATTATTATGCTGTTATCTCTGGATAATGCCCAATTAATCTCAGGTTGAAAAAGTTTTAGAATTTGGGGATCAGGTATAGGCTCGGGCACAGATATGATAGTTTTAAGATAATTTAAATCTTCATCATATAAACCAATTTCTTTGCCCGATTTATCCGGCTCATTAATATTAGTCATTGCCAAAATATAACCTTTTGAATTTACTAAAATCCCAACAGGGAATATTTTGGCAAAGGATTGAGTTTTGATGTATTCTCCTTCAAGAGAATAATAGGTTAAGCTGCGTATAAAATCCTCGATGACTAGTTGATTGTTACTTTTTATGAATATATTATCTGGATTGAGTAACTCACCAGGGCCTTCTCCCTTTTTCCCTATCGCTCTTAAGAAAGCTCCATTTTTATCAAAGACTTTCACCTGGGTCTCACCTTGGTCCATAGCGTATATATTTTCTTCGTCATCAACAGCTAAATACCATAATCGGGCAAAGACATATTTTCTACTTTCCCCGGCTTTTCCTATGCATAATTCTTCTTCTACCCTAAAAACATCTCCTCTATACATCGGGTCTTTAGGATTTTTAACGACTATAATGCCGTCTTTTTCCTCGATTGTCCCTTTCCATTCAGCTTTCTGTTTCTCTTTCGGATCAGCAATGACAAATGGCACAAGAAGAAGGATAAACAATAAAAATTTTGATTTGCTCATTAAAAAAATCCCGTTTTATTAAATATTTTTGTTATCTAATACACTGGATTATTTTTCTCGAAGCGCCTCTATCCGCCAGGCGAATTCTTCAAGCAATTGTTCGCTCCATCCTACTTTTATAAATGCCTTCCGGCCTTTCCGATCTAAAAACCAGGTAGTGGGGAACGCTCGAATCTTGGCTTTATCAGAGACATATCCGTCATCCATTAAAACTGTAAAGTCATAGCCTCTCGTTTTCATCCAGGATGGGACATTATCTGGGTTAGTGTCGTTGTTGATGGTAAGAATAACAACATCAGGATTAGGGCGATATTTCTCGTGTAATTTTTGGAAATCTGGCAGCTCCAACACACACCAGCCGCACCATATTCCCCAGAAATTGATAACTACAATTTTATCTTTCAGACCATCCAAAGAAACTATTGACCCATCCAGGGATTTGAGACTAAAAGCTTCGGCTGGTTCAGGTTCAGAAATTCGAGCCGCCAGAATTTCTTGTTTCCTTCGCTCACGATCTCTTTCTCTAATCTCAGCCAAAAATTTGTCAAATCCCTCAAGGTTCCCACGCTGCTTTTTGTAGAGAAGCTCAAGTGCCTTTAGGCAAGGATTCTCGCCAGGCCTTTGCACAGACATGCCTTTGATATAATATATTTCAGCTTTTTCCATATTCCCTTTGGCCTCGTAGAGTTTGCCGATATGATACAGATTATTCAAACTATTAGGATCGAGATTGTAGGCTTGGATGAGTTCTTTCTCGGCTTCTTCAAAACGACCTTCTTGGAAATAGATCCAGCCAAGTGCGTCATACATCAGACCTGTCATCCAATTAAGCGCCTTTTGGTAATCTTCTTCTGTTTTATAAATGCTGCGCTGGCTTTCAATCTTTTTTTGGCCCTCAGAGATACCTGATTTGGCGATTCTCTCAGCTTCTCGAAAATGCACTTTGCGTTCAGCTAGAGCTATTGCTCCTCCCGCATAAACAGTATGCGGATTGACTTTATCAAATTTAACCATACCATTCACAGCTTCGAGGAGCTCATCACCGCTGACTTTGAGGTCATCCTTTATGGAGTAAAATAGGTCTCTATAAGTGTCTCCTAAAAGGCCTTGATTGTAATGGCGAGGACGCTTGATAAAATCCTTAAGCATCTTGCGGTACTGATTCAGTTTTTCAGGATCCTTGAATCCATCTTTTCCAAATTCATCTTCAAAATCTCGATAGCGAGAGACTAAGGTCCATTCCGAGGCGCGGCTCTCAGGAAAATTCTTCAAAACTTTATCTTCAACAGATTTTTGTTTCTCTTTAAGCTCCATATTGCGATATATTCCTGCAACGGCAAGCAGGGACTCAGCGAAATCTCCACGATTCTGTAAAAATAAAGCAATATCAGCTTCGATTTCTTCGTGTTTCTTCTCTTTGCTCTTTTCCTTTGATCCCAGAATGGCCTGCCAATATGATTGGTGAATCGAAGTGGAATTGGGGGCGAGAGTCAGAGCTTTTTTTAATAAGGGATAGCCTTCATCCTGACATCTTGACCAAACAAGGTATGATCCAGGCATATGATAGGCATTCACGTTGGAGGAGTCTATTTTCCTGGCTTCTTCCCAGGTAAGAAGTGCCTCCTCAAATTTTGTTTGGCCTAACATATACAACGCGTTTCCCTTTGTGTCGAGAAGCTCTGCAGGATTCTTAACTTTGGGACGATACTTATCTACAAAATCTGCAGCCTCGATAAATTTGTTCTGCCGCATCAAAGTCTCAGCACGCATCCAGATAATATCAGGGTGTTCTGGCTCTATGGGTAAAGCACTTTCGCTAGCCTTCAGGGCTTCCTCTCCTCGCTCCTGAGCCCAGTTGAGTGCGCCGGCCAAGGCAAACCAGCTCCAGGCACTATTTTTATTTGTCTTGACCATCTTCTCAGCCTCAGCTACCGCTTCCTTTTCCATGCTATTCTTTGCCATATTCAGGATAAACCAGGCACAAAGTTCTAGATTTTGTGGGAATTGAGAAACAAATTTCTTCCCTGGGATGTATCCCCCTTCATAGTCCCGTATGAAAAACATGGAACGCAGCATGGAAGCCATATTTTCGGAATCTGTCTGCTTTTCAACTTTGGCAAGCGCAGCAACTAATTTCTTCTCAAACAAGAATTCAGTTTCCTTGCTGTAGCCAAGCTCCCGGACCCGCAACCGGCCCTGACGGTCAAGTATGAAACGCGCCGGAACATAAGGAAGTTCGATACTCCTCTTTTTTTCATTATCGAAAGCAAGGATGAAGTTGTATCCTTTCTTACTCAAATACTCCACAGCTCGATTGTGCGTCTCTTCAGGGTCTTGGGATACGGCGATAACCACAATCTGATCTGGAGACGCTTGCTGAAGCTTATGGGTATGCTCCAAGGACTTCAGGCATGGAGCGCACCAGGTCGCCCAAAAATCAATAATAACTACCTTCCCCTTATATTGATTAAGATTGATTGGCTGTCCTTGAGAATCAGGCAGGTCGAATCGTCCCAAGTCTTCGTCGGCATCCTGGACATGTTCAACATACTGCTGGACAATCTGCATGATGAGGTCATTCACACCGCTCCTAATAAATGATTCAAGACCGTCAAGATTGCCGTTCAAGCGGCGATAGAGCTCTGCAATATCGGCGCGCTTCTGTTCTGAGTCTACTCCCCAGGCAAGCTCTTTCAAGTAGGCTTCCATGGCCTCCTTTGGTCGGCTGAGTTTTTCAAGGACTTTACCGAGCCGGTAATAGACGTTGCGGCTTATGATGTTTTCTTTCTCCCGCAATTTTGCTGCCTGCTCTAACTCTTTAAGGGCCTCCTCATACCTTTGCTGATGATAAAGCGCCCATCCCAAAACACTGCGGTTGACATTAACGATGACTCTGCGGTCGACTATTTTTTTCTGTTCCTTGGAAAATGAAACAAAGCCTGGCCTTTCCCCTATCTCGGCTATGGCCACTGCCTCTCGGGCCACCCTTTCTGCCTCTTTCGGGTCGACTCCGAACTCCAACCAAATTTCTGCAATATTAAAGCGGGTATTTCCGCCAGGATCTTTTTCCTGGGGAGTAAGAGCTAAAAGCTTCTTACCTACCTTGTAGAAACGCTCCGGCTCAGCTTTTATGCTGCGATAAGCTTGAAACAAGCGATACCAGTAGTAGGAGTTATCTTCCCACCTCTGAGAGCGAGCTGACAATGACTCTAAATCTTCAAGATTTCCCCAATTTCCAAAAAAGGTCGGGATCAGGCTATCCATCGATGAATCTTGGGGAAAGCGCTTCACAAATTCCCGCATTATGGCCACAGCCTCATCATTGCTTCCCAGTTGATTAAAGCCAAGAACTGCGGCCTTATAAGCCCAGGGATCACTGCGATGGGCTTCATAGAGTTGCCGTATCTCAGCGGTAATTGTTGTTTTGGCCTGGATTGAGCGATTGGCAATTTTGTAACGATGCCCCCATAGCGAAAACCAAGCCCTGTCGCTTGTAGGAAACGATTTCAACTCTTCTTCGAATAACTGTAGCGTTTTTGTATCCCTATCTTGGGCTGATAACTTGCCTAATTGATACATTTGCGCTCGTTCCTAGC
Source organism: uncultured Eubacteriales bacterium (assembly GCA_964549955.1). Classification (GTDB taxonomy): domain Bacteria; phylum Acidobacteriota; class Aminicenantia; order Aminicenantales; family Aminicenantaceae; genus CAZGMN01. The sequence continues at coordinate 5,708 of CAZJXZ010000070.1, read as the reverse complement.
GTGCCCCCTGGACAGGAATTCCCTCAGCTGTAAATAAATATGAATCCCACCAGGCGCCATCATTCGTATCCTCCAGATCCTCTTTTGGCCCTCTCCCGAAGCACCAGATATAAGTAGCCTCGGGTGGTAAGTTAAGCTTAACTACAAATTTTCCGTTTCGAGGCTCAAGACGGATTTGTTTCTGGCGCTCAATGGCCGTATCCCAAGCAGTAAAACCATAAATGAGAAAAAATTCTTTCTCCCCACTCAATGGCCCACTGCTAGGATCATAAATAACAGTTACTTCTTGCCCTGGCCGCGGCTGAGGTGGTTCGAACTGCATACGAGTGGAATCTGCTGTGGAATAAATTTTCGCCATCCCAGCTTGGATGACTATTAGGACAAGAAGAATAAAGCATCCTTTAGAAAATCTTGTTGCTCCCATATTGCCTCTCTTTATCTAAGGTCTTTAAGTAAAAATACCGCAAAGGCCATAATAAATAAAATTCATTTTTTTATGAAACGAAACTTGTTACCTCTCCTTTATGCTGATATTTCATCTCCGTTTCATTATCATATACTCAAATAATTGATAAATCGTTGCAAATTATATATAGAGAAATAAGCATGCGAACAGTTTTTTTAAAATATTTATTTTCATGTTGGACTGGTCTTCTTTTCTCTAAATTCAGAACTCTTATTGCCAATCTTGCCAAAAATATATTACTCGGTGATGAAAAATATCAATATGTAAAATAGCCATAATGAACTCCAAGTTTACAATGAATTATTTTTTCATGTATTTGCTTTCGAGACTCTTGATAAAGCTCATTGCCTGCTCGGAGAAAACCGACGTTTTTCCGTTCTTTTTGGCTGCGTCGTTATAAATAACAAAAAATCGGAAAGGATTCCGGACTATCTCGACGATCGCATCCCTTCCACGCTGCTCGACGATGCAGTTCGCCATGAAGAAGCCGGTCGGATGTCCGGACTGAGTTATAAAGCTCCGCAGTGAATCTCCCAACTGTTTTATAAGCTCATGATTTCGCGCCATTTCTGTCAAAATAACATCCATGATGCAGGTCTTTGGCGATCAAAATTTGTATTATCCCATTTATAACACTTACTGCCTGTACACCCAGCAAGCTCATTGTCCTGGTAGACCTGAGCAACCTCGCACCTATTTGCACAATCAGCACACTGAAAATGGCGCACATCGTATCTTGCCTTGAGAATAACCTCAAATCCCTTAAATTTTGTCTTATCTGGCATCTCTTCCATAGCCATCATTGCAATCCCAATGGCACCCATCAATGCACATTGTTCAGGGACAATAACAGGATAACTCAGCTCTTCCTCAAGTGCCCTAACTAAAGCCTTGTTCTGGGCTGTTGCTCCTTGAAAAACATAGGGTGGCTCTAATCTGTTTCCTTTGCATAGGGTAAGATAGTTTCTTATTAGCGCTCTGCACACTCCCATCAAGATATCACTCTTATTAACTCCTGTGTTTAGCTTATTGACAACAGCAGACTGACAAAAAATGCCGCATTTTCCTGGCAGTTCGAATTGATTCTTGCTTTGAGACGCTAACTCACCGACATCTTCAATGGCTATGCCCATCCTGCTGGCAATGGCCTCTATCATTGCCCCTGTCCCTCCAGCGCAGATATTGTTCATATTGAAATTATTTAGAACGGCATCTTCAATTATCATCAACTTGCAATCCTCACCTCCGATTTCAAAAATGGTTCTCACTTGTGGATAATAGGCTAGTGCTGCTACAGAGTGAGCCAGGACTTCTGTTTTAACAACATCCCCGCCAACTAACACGTTTGTGAAATTTCTTCCACTTCCGGTAATGCCGCAAGCAGATATTTCCACTTCACTATCTAATTTGCCGATGCACTCGATGACGCTTTCTATAATGCCTTTATTTTTCATGTAAACAGAATCAATTATCTTACCCTCCTTATCTAAGAGCACACACTTTACAGATGTGCTTCCAACGTCAATTCCTAAATATGCATTTCTCATTTTTTTCTCCTTTTAATCATATCTGCAAATGTTTCGACCCTTGTGTCAAAGTTAGCTTCACTGTTTGTTTCATCTACCATCAGGCGTAAGAGCGGAACATTAAAATCGGCACAAATCTTGTCTAATATAGGTTCTACAGTGGTCTCAGGCATACAGCTCAAAGGCAGGAGGTGTATTATTCCGTCAATCCCTTTATTACATAAAAAAAGCGCATTATATAAATTTTCAAATCCATGTCCCCCAAGAGGTCCGTTTAAATATCTTGCGGCCTTCTTTTTATAAATTCTTTTTTCTGTAAGACTCGTTCGAGTGCTTGCTTTGATAAAATCAGATAAGCGAACTGTATTGCAGACATTAACACCAAATATTTTGAGCTTTTTTTCGATGTTCAAATTGACAGCAGGCTCTAAACATGTATATATCTCGCCAACAATTCCGATATTCACTCCTTCCTTAATCGTATATAGCGTGGAGTCTTCAATTTCTATTAATCTCTTCCAGCTCTGCCGTAATTGCCGAACGATAGTTAAGTAAGAAAGATTGGGATTAAACTGTTTTATCAGCTTTAGTAGACTTTTGAGACTGAGAGGATACATCTTAAAATCATATCCGATGTTTCTTAATATCAGCTCATGAAGCATCCAGTAATGTCTTAGCCTGCACTTTCCTCTTGAATCGTACATGATCAAACAGTTTGCGCCCTGTTCAATTTCTTCAATAAAATTTCCTAAAGTAACTTTGAAAGGATAGCACATCATATCCGCAGAATGTTTTACTCCAAGCTTTATAGTTCTTTCTGTTATGGGAGGCGGCGCTAAAACGCTTAATCCAAAACTCTTTAACATTTGTGTAAAAACTCCCGTATATTTTCCTATTCTTGGAAAAGAAAAAACACGTTCCATTTCAATGACCCCCTATAAGTCAAATGTTCTATATTTAATAATATTTTATTAAAGCTGTTTTTATTGACTATAGTCTAGCTGCTTCTTGCATCAAAGTAAAAATATTTTACTTTCCCTACACATTTTCACAATTTCATCAGGCCAAACACTTGATTGCACTTCACCTATATGAGCTTTCCTGAGATAGAGCATGCACAGGCGTGATTGCCCGATCCCTCCCCCTATACTCAGGGGGAGCTCTCCCTGAAATAGCCTTTGATGGAAATACAATCCAACTTTATCCTGCTCTCCCTTTATCTCAAGCTGTCTCAATAAAGAATCCTTGTCTACCCTTATCCCCATCGATGAAAGCTCAAATGCACTTTTAAGCAGCGGATACCAGACAAGAATATCACCGTTCAGGCCGCGCCTTCCATTACCCGTTTCAGTTGACCAGTCATCATAATCGGCGGCCCTTTCATCATGGGCTCGTCCATCTTTAAGCTTTGCACCAATCCCCATCACAAAAACAGCGCCTTTTGCCCTACATATCTCATTTTCGCGTTCCTCCGGTGATAGACTGGGATATATATCAAGTAGATCTTCGCTATGGATAAAATATATCTCATCGGGCAAGAAAGGACTTCCCAGCTTTCCTAACCTTTCACAAACAAGCTTTTCCGTTTTTTTTATAACCTTATAGATCTCTCTTACGATGAGCTTGAGGAAGTCGAGGTTTCTCTCATCTCTTCTGATTATCCTCTCCCAATCCCACTGATCAACATAAACCGAGTGAAGATTATCCAGGTTCTCATCGGGTCTTATAGCGTTCATATCAGTGTAAAGCCCCTCTCCGTGAGCAAATCCGTAATCTGCAAGAGCAACTCTCTTCCACTTGGCAAGCGACTGCACAATCTCAGCCTCTTCATTCATGGCCGAAACACTGAATCTAATAGGTCTTTCTCTGCCCGTGAGGTAATCGTTTATTCCCGTCTTTCTTAAAACCACAATCGGCGCAGATATTCTCTCCAATTTTAACTCCTTTGCCAGCATGGTTTCGAAATTGTCTTTTATGAACTTTATCGCCTCTTCCGTCTCTCTTATATCTAGCACAGACCTGTAATTTTCAGGAATAATCATATTGCCTTTCACCATGATTATCTCCTTTTCCTTGGAAATTTCATTTTACCAAGAATCGAAGCAATTTATCGTAAGTCCGCCTTTCTTCGCCTTTTCCCTATTATCTCCATCTAATTGCGGGCTGACAACTTATAAAAGCTATAATAAGAAAAGCATGAAGTCAAAAGCTATACGATAAAAGTACTCTTTAGACAGCCTGAGAGAGATCCTATCTTTTTGATCCTCATCATCTACCTATTTTGCTGGCAACAGCCGGCATTTTAGTACAAAAATCCAGGGACAAAATAGGGACATAAGCATGCCAGGATAGACCAAATCTGTCTGTTTACGCCTGTTTTGGCGTGATTTGGTTTGGCAGCGGCAATTAACTCAATCCATAGACTTTAGATAAAAAAGAAATGCTGAAGGCCATCAAGGGCATTTCTCGGGAATTATTTTTTCTCGACCTTCTTGGCCAATGAGGATACACTCCCTAAATACTTTCCAATTCTGTAGAAATTTGAACTTCCGGGCGCAAAAACAAAGGGCTTTACCTTTTTTATATCAGGCAATTCCTTCTCGCCAAGCATGGATTTATCCACCTTGACATCCATGATTTCTCCTATAAACATGGTGTGCAACCCTAATTCAATGGTCTGGAGCAATTTGCATTCGATAACGAGTGGAAATTCTTTAATATAGGGAGCATCGACCAGGTCGCACTTAACAGGACTTAAGCCGGTGACTTTAAATTTATCTACATCTCTGCCCGAAACGCTGCCAAAATAAGCGGCCTCCTTTGCGAATAACTCTGAAGGGATATTCACTGAAAACGCTTTCCTTTCCATAATATTGCCAAAGGTATATGTTGCTTTCCTGATTGAAGTCATAAGGCAGGGAGGCTTTGAACAACATATCCCTGCCCAAGCTGAGGTCATTACGTTTGGTTTACCGTCCTTATCATATGAACCGATTACCCAGACAGGAGCAGGAAGAAGGGCTGTCCTGGCTCCTAAAGATAATTTCGTGCTATCTCGATTTTCATCAGGACTATTTTTAAAGGGATGATTCTCAATTGAGCTTAAGAAAAACATCATGGCTATAATCCCGATTGTGCTCAAGAATCGATTCATGGTTACCCTCCTCTTTATTTGATTTTCAAAGGATGAGCCTCTTTACCTTGAAAAAGCCTGCAACAGATTTTGAGCAGCATGCGCGCCAAAATTTCCGGATTCATTATAACAAAACTCGAAATTTTCTTGATTAATATTTTCCTGCTTTAATATTTTTATTAAAATGTGAACTTCTTGGAAGAAAAGCCTACAATTATCGTCAAAAGTTATGCATAAAAATTGAGAGGTATTTCTATGGCACAAAAAATTAAGTTAGTTATCCTTCTCGCCTTAGGTTTGTGTCTTTTCCTCAGCATCCCGGCCAGCAGCGCCTTCAATTCTTCCCTTAAAACTGAAACAGAGCAGAGCTTGGATGAAAGAGTCAAGGATTTTTTAGACAGCCACAGGTATTCATGGAGGGAGATGAACGTTCCCGAAGCGGATGGGCGGGCACTTTATGATCTCATCATCAAGAATAAATACAAAAAGGCGCTTGAAATAGGGACCTCCACAGGGCATTCCGCGATCTGGATGGCCTGGGCCCTGAGCAAAACAGGCGGCAAGCTTATCACCATTGAAATAG
>CAZJXZ010000069.1:2260-12834 GCA_964549955.1 uncultured Eubacteriales bacterium | reverse complement strand
GGAATGGAGAAGGTAAAGACATACCACCTCTCGCCCTTGCTGGAGTTGAAGACAATAAAATCAAAGGATTCTCTTCGGCGCATGTAATCGACAAACTTTGCCTTCCCGCCATACCCCACGCCGATATCTGTATCGTACATCAGAATCGGAAAAGCACTCAGGGACTTTTTTGTTTTTTCTTTTTTTTCATCCGTCTGAGCCTGAGCGTTAACGGCCATTGCCGCCGATGAATAGAAAAGGAATATGATAGAAAAGACAAAAAGAATTTTCTTCCTCATTTCTCCCCTCTTCTAGTCTTGAGCATAGCCAAAATTTTTTATTAGCCGCTTATTTCAGTGAATAGAGCTGGCGGGAGGCAAGAATAAGATTCCCACCTTTCCGGGCAATCTCAAAGGAAATGGCTCTGCCGATTCCAGAGGATGCCCTGGTTACAACCACCCTTGCGTTTTTGATTCTTGCCATCCCGTTAGCCTCTCTTGATAAAAAAATAACTCTCACCTAACCAAAAGTTGTCAAAGAGATGTTAAAAGTTTGTTAAAAGTCTGTTAAAAAAAGGGGACTGTCCTTTATTTCTGTTTCCAAAGCTCAGGGTCGGTCTGCGTCAGCCACTCCATCGTTCTCCTGAAGCCTTCCTCATAGCTTACGGGCGGATTCCAGTCAAGAAGTTCTCTCGCTTTCTTTATGGTGAACTGAAGTCTCGAGCCCAAATTTTTCACAGCATATCTTGTGAGCAGAGGCCGGGATTTCTTTCCAAGAGCCTTCCAGATTAGCTCCATAGTGCAGGCGACAGAATAAGCTGTCCAAAAAGGAATATGAAGCTTGGGTTTCTTGGCTCCGATAGCTTCTGCAATTCTTGAAGAAAAATTCTGGAAGGTATCGCATTGGCCATCATGAACCAAGAAACTATGGCCAACGGCAAGGGGATGCTCGGAGATTACTATCAATAAATCAACCACATTCTCAACATAAGCTGGCCAGACGATGACATCTTTTCTCCAGAAAATCATCTCGCCCTTCTTGACAGCATCAGCAATCAAGGGCACAAAGGTTAAATCGCCTGGCCCATAAACCCAGCAGGGATAGACCATGCTCACCGGCAATCCTTTTTGGCAAAATTCCCAGGCAATCTTCGTTGCCTCTAATTTTGTATCCGGATATGGCTCTCGCCAGTAAGAGAAATCAAATGTTTCGTCGATCACAACTCCTTCCTTCAAGCCGAAGACATCATTGGTGCTGACCTCGATAAATCTTTCTACTCTGCTTCGAAAAGAAGCTTGGCAGATGTTTCGCATTCCGTCGATATTAACCTGCTTGAACAATTCTTTGGGCGCCCAATCTGTGACCACAGCAGCCAAATGAAAAACAACCTGAACTCCATTGACAGCCTTCCCAACCGCCTGATAATCCCTGATATCTCCGTAAAAGACCTCGAGCCCATGGCCTTCATGCTCCTTGGCTTTTGAGTCATCGGGCAAGGCAAAGATTCGGACCCGATTTCCATCTTTCAAGTTTCTGGCTAACAGGTGCGAGCCGATAAATCCGGTTGCGCCAGTGATCAGAACCTTTCTCATAGGATAGCCCTATCCTTATCGGCAGAGAAGAATAAGACCAAGAATGCCAGGATTCCGCCAGCTAAGACAAACTCCCAGATGGCTACGAGCTTGAGCTTTGTCGCTGGCTTCAACTCAGCCATCTCCCCTCCTCTTAAGGACTATAACCACACAAACTTTTGCTTATGATAATATCTTCCTTTCTTCTCTTCAACTCTTTTCTTTTTTATTGTTTTTTAGCCCGGCTTCCCTAGAAAAGGCAAAAGAAAAAGAAGACCCTGGAAAAAAAAGTTTGTGCGGAGCTTTGAGAAAATTATTGGCGATCTTCTCAATCCTTAGCTTCTCCAGGATCTCGTCATCATCGGCTCACCTTTAAAATTTCCTTCAGCAATTTGATTCTTATCGAACGAGCCAGATAAACCTCCCCATCGAGTTCGAGTGGCGTGGGATAATCAGGATAGATTTCAATCGAGTCCTCCAGCCAGCTCCGAGTTTTCGCTAAACCCTGGAGCTTGCCTTTAGCCAGAGAGAGGAGTGTTTTGACACGGGCCAGAGCTCCCATCTTCTCGCAGAGAGCAATTCCAAAGAAATCGCTCTGGGGAGAAACGTTGAAATCATAGCTGAGATTTCCACTGACATGGGGATTGATAAAAACGCTCAAACTGGTCACATCCGTCTTTAAAGCTGTTTTTCCCATAATTATCCATCCCGGGACATTGGGAGCGGTCAAGATCGTCTTCAAAGCGGCATAATAGATTGTTCCCATGGTCCACTTCGATTTCAGCCATTTTATAATCTTATCTTCTTTATTGAATAAATAATTGGCTTGAGCAATAATGCCGATGCTGCAATTGACGATAAAATATTTTCTCTGGCTTTTGCCATTCTCATCTTCAAAATCAACCTGGCCGAGATTATGCTCAACAGAATCCTCAGAGTCCACCCTTACTGGAATTTTACTATTCACCGAGTCAATCCGGGAAAAAGGCTTGTGAAAATCGTCGCTCGAGCCCAAATCGATTGCCCCCAGAATCAAATCCTTGCGTTCATTCTCATTTAAACGCATGATATGATTGATCAGAAAATTTATGGTTCCATCTCCGCCTGCTGCCACAAGCTGTCGGCATTTTAAATTCTCCCTCTTCAATTCATAATTTACCCTCTCTCGAGCGAAAAGTTGTCAACGAGTTGTAAAAAGTTTGTTAAAAATTTGTAAAAACAGGTAAAGGAAGCGCTCGGAGATATACAAGATCAATTTGATCAATAACAAAAAGAATATTCTTTTGCAGGCTGACGATTTAAACAATAAGAGAGGTGAAGAAATATTTTATTTATGAAACTTGTAGCCTGACCAGGGAATGGTCAGCAGATGGCGAGGATTGGCCGGGTTTTCTTCAATCTTCTCTCTCAAATGATGGATGAAGGTATCGATTGTCCGAGTTGTGGGGAATTTATCATAGCCCCAGACTTCATTGAGCAGTGTTTCCCGAGTGACGACCTCACCCTCGTGAGAAATAAGAAATTTGAGGAGGGCAAATTCTTTGGCTGTCAGATAGAGCTCATTTTTCCCCTTGAATGCTGTTTGTTTCTTGAAATTGATAAGAACATCACCAAACTTGAATTCCTCAACTTCTCTGGCTTCAGGCTTGCCGCGGCGGAGAACAGCTCTTATTCTAGCCAGAAGCTCCTTTGTCCCGAAAGGCTTAGTGACATAATCATCCGCTCCAACCTCAAGCCCGAGCACCTTGTCAATCTCTTCCTTTTTCTGCCCGGTAAGCATGATAATTGGGGTCATTATTCCCTTTGACCGCAATTGCCGGCAGATTTCCATCCCTTCCATGGAAGGAAGGATAAGGTCAAGGATAATCAAATCAAGCTTTTCCGCGCAGCACAATCGAAATCCTTCTTGCCCATCAAGAGCAGAGATGACCTTGAAGTTTTCTGCTTGAAGAGAAGCAGTCAAGCTCTTGACCAAAGCCTTATCGTCTTCGACGATCAATATCTTTTTCATGGCTTAAACAATAAGAGTAAATTTCCTTTCAAGAATATGATTGATTCTAATTTCGCTATTCCTAACCTCACTCCCAATCCTCACCGATTCCATACAATTAAGGAAGCTTGCCGTATTTCTTCATCCTCTCTTTATACTTCTTCTCCTGCTTTTTGACAATATCCTGGAAACGAGGCTCATCTCGAATGCTATCAAATAAAGAACTGTGGGCTAAAGGAAGATAGGAGTATTGAAAATGTTCCTTGCCTTTGGCAATCTCTTTATGGATGTAATCAAGCGCTTTGTCTTTCATTCCAAGAAGGGCGTAAATGACCCCATTTTTTTGAAGGGCAAGAGCTCTCTGGCTATCGCCTTTTGCGGCGAGCAGCAAGGCTCTGTAGAATCTATTTCCAGGATAATTCGGACTAATCTTTTCGACTCGCGCTAAAAAATGCTCTGCCTCATCGATTTTTCTCTTCACGATGGAGAGCAGACTGTAGTCCTGAAGAGACCAAAAGTTATCCGGCTCAACTTCCAAAGATTTCTTGATATGGACTGAGGCTTTTCCCAATTCGCCGCTGTAGATAAGACACCTGTTCCGAACAGAATGCGCTGGCAGAAAAAATGGGTCCAGCTCAATATTCCTCTTGGAGTATTCAAGAGCTTGCCAAAGCAAACCCAGGTTGCGGAAAAAAAGCGCTATCAGATGATTGATTCCGGGAACGTTTGGGTTTATTTCTGAAGCTCTCTTGTAGCTCTGGTAAGCTTCATCCTGCTCCCCCTTGAGGAAGTGCACCCAGGCGATAGCCCCGTTTGTCTCCACCAGATCGGGGTTCATCTCATAGGCATTTCGAGCATTCTTTATCACCAAGACCAGGTCTCCCCTCTTTCCCGTTATTTGATAATGGTGTTGATAAGCCCAGCATAAACCGGTATAGGCAAAGACATAATGCGGGTCAAGTTCGTAGGCTTTCTTGAGCATCTTCACTGCCGCTTTAAAATCATCTTCTCGATGAGAAATAACATATTTGCTGTTAATAAAATGCATCCCTTTCAGAACATATTCGTAGGCATCAATATTTCCTGGACGACCGACTTTCAAAGCTTCGACTCTCGTTGGCGTAAGCTTTATCTTCAAAGCGTCGGCGATGGCCTGCGAGACTTCATCCTGAACTTCAAAAACGCTCTCCAGCCTGCGGTCAAAGACATCTGCCCAGAGATGAAAACCGTCTTCGACATTAATCAGCTGAGCGCTGACACGAATCTTATCTTTTTCTCTTCTGATGCTCCCTTCAAGAATTGTCGCCACGCCTAACTCCCTGCCAATCTCCTTGATGTCTTTATAGGCTCTCTTATAACGCATCACAGAGGTTCGGGAAATGACTTTCAATTCTTCAAGCCTGGAGAGCTTGGTGATGATATCCTCAGTCATCCCGTCGCAGAAATATTCTTGGTCCTTCTGCAGGCTTATATCAGCAAAAGGTAGAACGGCGATAGAATTTCTCCATTTTCCAGCCGTGACCTCTCTCTCCGGCTCTCTCTGGATCAAAGCTTTCTCAGTGAGAGGAAAGGCTTTCTCCATCCTGTTTAATTCAAAAAGAACGTCTTCTGCGCTCTGGTACCTTTTGTCCTTATCTTTTTCCAGACATTTAAGGATCATCCGGCTGAAATCTTCAGCAATCTGCGGATTGAGCATTCTCGGGTTAGGAGGCTTTTCCGATTTATGCTTTAAAGCCGTGGCTAACGGACTCTCTCCTTTGAAAGGCAATCTTCCTGTCACCATCTCATAGAGCGTGACTCCCAGCGAATAGAGGTCTGAACGCTGGTCTACCTCTTTGCCTTCTACCTGCTCTGGAGACATATACTCAGGCGTTCCGATCATCGTTCCTGCCGCTGTTTTGCCTTCTGCTTTAAGGGAACGCGCTATTCCAAAATCCATGATCCGTGCGCTCCCTTCTCTATCGATCATGATGTTCCGGGGTTTGATGTCGCGGTGGACAACTCCCAGCCTGTGTGCCTCAGCCAATCCTTCGCAAACCTGCCTGGCGATGAGAACAGCTTTGCCAAGGCTCAAATGACCCATCATCTTAATCATGCTCTTCAAATCTTCTCCAGGCACATATTCCATGGTTATGTAATGAGTCTCCTCCTCTTCACTGAGGTCATACATACGGCAAACATTTCTCTGGGATATCTTCCGGGCAAACTTAAGCTCGTTTCTAAAGCGTTCAATGGTCTGCAGGTCAGCCGCAATTTCAGGTCTTAAGAGCTTCAAAGCCACGACCTCATCTATTTTTTTATCGATGACTTTATAGACCTTGCCCATGCCGCCTTCACCCAATTCTTCCACGACTTCATATCTTCCGGCAAAGATGCTTCCTCTTGTTAACTCTTTTAGGCGCGGACGCAGAGTCTCTGTCCTTGGAGAGAGTCTCTGCGCTTGTGGAATTTCAGGCTTGGAGCGCCGCAGGACAGCGTTTATTCTGGCGACGAGCTCTTTCATCCCAAAGGGCTTGATAAGGTAATCATCTGCCCCGAGTTCGAGCGCTGAAATCTTGTCAACCTCCTCTTTTTTCTCGCCAGTCAGGATGATAATCGGGGTTGAGACTCCCCTTGTCCTCAACCTGCGGCAGATTTCCAGTCCATTTAAAGAAGGAAGGATAAAGTCAAGAAGAATTAAATCCACTTTTTCATTGCAGGCTAATTGATAACCTTCTTCCCCATCGGTGGCAGAGATAACCTCGAAATTCTCGGCTTCAAGAAAGGCGGTCAGAGTCTCAAGCCAAATCTTGTCATCTTCGATGATTAAGACTTTTCTCATGTCTTTGGAAAAATCAGACTGAACGTGCTGCCTTTATGGGGCTGGCTCTCGATTCGAATTTCTCCGCGATGAGCTTTTACGATGTGTTTGACAATCTTCAGTCCCAATCCAACTCCCTTTGGATTATGACGGCTGGCCTCCTCATGCCTGAAAAATCCATTAAAAATCTTCTTCTGAGCTTCCTCAGGAATTCCAATCCCCTTATCCTTGACTTGAATCTCAACCTGACTTTCTCTTTGGCAAACCTTGATTTCAACCTCCTTTTGACTTGATGAGTATTTAATGGCGTTATCGATGAGGTTGGTCAAGGCCTGTCTTATAGCGTCCTGGTCTATCTCCAAAAATATGGGCTTTTCTGAAAAAGATGCCGTAAGAACAAAGCCCTCTGATTCCAGCCTGTATTGAAAGGGCTTTATGGCTTCCTCGACGACTGGCCGCAGCTCTATTTTTTGAAAACTGTAACTCTTAGCCTGCTGCTCAATCTTTCCGAAATCAAGGATGTTGTGGAGGAACCGAGAGAGCCGGCTGCTCTCCCCAGCCACAAGGCTTATGAGTTCATCGTGTTTTGCCTTATCTTTTATCTTCCCTGTCAAGAGGACTTCAGCCAGGCCTTGGATGGAACTCATCGGTGTCCGAAGCTCATGGGAAACAGAGGAAATAAACTCAGTCTTAAGGCGGTTGAGCTCATCCAGTTTTTCCTTCTCTGCACGCTCTTGAATCACCTCTTCCTGAAGCCTGATTCTTTCCAAGTTTAATACCAATTCTCCGGCCATGGTGAGCAAGAGCTCAAGGTCATCATGGCTGAATCTCTCACCTGATTTTTTCTTGCCGACAGAAACAAAACCTGAAAGCTCCTCAGACTTGAATGAAAGAGGGATGACAAGTTCTAAATTTCTCTCTTCAAGGGCTTGCTCTTGAGAAAAATCTATATCTTCTTCAGTGCGAACCGCCTTTCTCCTGGCCAGAATCTTGCCTGAGACCATAATCAGAGTGTTCAAAGCTCTGAGGTCTTTTTCCCCATCCTCGGCAATGAAAAGCTTCTGCTCCCCAAGGTCTGTGGAATAAACAAGCACCCCGATGTGCTCTAAAGGCAATGTTTTCCTTATCATCAGCAGGAAAAAATCAACAAGATGCTCGCCATTTGACATCTTGTGAGCTATCTCGTTGAAACCGAGAATGCTCTTGCGGTAGTCGAAACTTGCCCTGAAGAATGTTTTATCGACAAACGTCTGGATTTTTTTCCTGGCTGGATTAAAAGCTATGGCTGCGGCAAGAGCGGCAATTAAAGGGACAGCTGTTTGCCGTCTGGAAAAGGATTTAGAAAAAATATTTTGAAGAAAGCTGACTGAAAGAAGATAAACACCCACAGTAAAGACAGTCAAGATGGAATAAACGATGCTGCGATTGATAACCAGCTCGATGTCCATCAATCTGAACTTAACTATGGAAAAGGCAAAGGCCAAAGGAATGAAGACAAAAAATAAGGTAGAAAATTCCTCTGGAATCAATGGCTTTTTGCCCAAGACTTGCGGCAAATTGTAGATAAAGATAAAAGGGCCGAGTCCGACAAAAAGACCGTAAAAAATCCATTTCATCTGGGCACGCTCTTCTTCTAGAATTGCTTTTCTGTAATTCAGAATGAAAATGAAGATTGTCAGCAGGACATAAATCACTAAGTAAGCGCGGAAGGCGAGAAAAATCGATTGATAGACCCGGTAGGCCGTTATCGAGGTTTTTAAGCTTGAATAAAGGAAAAGGGCTTCAAACAACGCTGCAAAAAAGAAGCATGGAAGATAAATGATGAATCTCCATTTCTTAAGATTGCTTTTTGAGAAGAAAAGAGAAAAACGAAGAAGAAGAGCTGGAGCCAAAGGATAGAGAAAAAAGAAGAAAACACCAGGGATGTAGGAGAGCAAGCTTTTTCGCAGACAGTAAAAACCTCCGCTGATGATGTTAGCCGAAGAGAAAGCCAGAGAAGCCCAATAATAAATGCGAGCCCTTGCATCCTCTGGCCTGAGGAGGAAAACGACGACACCAATCGCCAGACAGAAAAAACCGATGAGAAGATAGATAAGAGGAAAAGGCGTTTGAGAATAGTAAGGAACAAATTCGAGCTCTCTTTTTTCCACTCTGCCATCTATGGTGATAGAGAATATCGACCGCTCGCCGATTTTCTTCTGGCTGAGAATGAATTCGACATCCTTTGGATGTTTTACTTCTATGTCATCAATCTGTTTGAGGCCCCTTACTGTTATCTCCTGAGGAAGCCCGGGTCGCTGGCCGAGCAAAACAAAGCCATAAACGCTGACCAAGACAATGATCAATCCTCCAAGCAAGAAAAAAAACAGAGGAAATTTTTTCATATATATTTTTGTTATCCCTTAGGCTTGGATAAAATATAGCACCTTTTTCAATTGGCTGTCAAACAAAAGAGATTCACTATCCTTCGTTCAAATCCAAAGAATTAAATTGAACATCAAGAGCATTTAGAGCTGATGACTTCATTTTTTTAATTTCAATTTCCCAAGGGCATGAATGAGCCTATCATCTCCCGGACCAAGGAGCTGCTCTAATCTTTCTGCAGGCAGCTTTTTTCTCTGATAGGCTTCAAGAGCCAGGCTTTTAAACCGAGTGGAGAGAACAATCCCGCTCTTTTTTCTCATGAAATGTCTCGTTTCTCTCGTCTTGCCTGAAAAAAGGTCATAATCCGCTGACTCAAGACTCAAGTATTCCTGGACTTTGGATTGCGATAGATAGCCGAGATTCTCAAGCATTTGAAGCATGGCTGAAAGGCCTACACCAAAATAGTGTCTGAGATAAAGGACATCGGCAAAACTCGGCTTTCTCGACTGCAGGTCCTTATCAATTATTTCCTTAAGCCTTCTGGGAGGGATGAGAAGCCAGACAGCAAATGTTTGAGCAAACCTCTCGCGAGGATGGTAGAGTGAGACAAAATCCTTGATGAAAACATCAGGATTATCGATGATCGGGCCGGCGTTTCTGTCCACAAGGCAATGGCAGTATTCATGGGCAGCGATCAGGGCCTGCTCTTCAAGAGAGTGGGCACTGTTGATTAGAGCAAAAGATGCTTTCTCGGCTTCAAGAAAGATAAAAACTCCGGAGACATTTGATTTTTCAGGAATGGCCAGCCTCAAAATGCGCAAGCCGTTAAGCTCGAGCAAGGAGAAGATATCACGAAGGGGTTCGTCTCCAAATCCGAGCCTTCGCCTTTCTTCCTCGGCCAACCTCTCAGCTGAGGGCACTGTATAGAAAGGCGCAAGCTCAAGCCTGCGACCTGTCAACTCTTCAAGATAAAGGTAATCCTCACAATATTTCTTGAACCTTCGCAGCTCCTTCCTTCCCTTTCTGTCAAGCCCTTCTTCGCGCAGAAGCACATTAAAGGTGTCTTCCTTTTCCTTTAAAAAGTAAGAAACGTCCTTCTTGAAGAAAGCGGCAAGAGCACTCAGGCTTTCAATGCTCGGCATGCTTTTTCCCAGCTCAAGGCTTGAGATAAAGGCGCGAGAGAGGTCCACAGCCCTGGAAAGCTCTTGCTGGCTGAGACCCGAGCTTTCCCTTTCTTTTCTGAGCTTTGTTCCCAAAATTCCAGACATCTTTTACTCCGTGACTTTTTATTTCATAAACATAATCTCCCCCTCAAGAATTGTCAATTATTAATGAAGTTCCGAAAGCGTCTTTTTTCCGTGGTAAAAATCCTCGTTAGGGATCAAGCCGGGTGTCTCGAAGACACGCCGCTCACCATGAGGTATAAAAGAGGTAAGCGACGATTTTATATCTCGACTTCAAGGCCAAGGCTTAATCTCTTGGCGCGGCGAAGGACAAGCTCAGCGACTGCCACATCCTGGATAGCTAAGCCAACAGACTTGAAGAAAGTTATCTCCCCTTCTGACTCGCGGCCCCGAATCCTGCCTGCTGCCAGCTCTCCAATTTCTCCATGAATATGTTTGTCAGTGATAAGCCCTCCTTCTATGGAAATGATTAAGTCTCCAGCCTCTGCAAGGCAGGCCGAACGAGAGTCGACAATCACCTTGGAGCGGACAACAGTCCGAGGCGGCACCTCGCGCATCTCTGGAGTATAAGAGCCGACGCCGTTGATGTGGACTCCTGGCTTAAGGTCAGCATCGTGGAACACAGGCCTGTAGGAAGTGGTCGCCGTGCAGATGATGTCAGCTTCACGAATAGCTTGCCTGGGCGA
>CAZJXZ010000069.1:0-2160 GCA_964549955.1 uncultured Eubacteriales bacterium | reverse complement strand
AGGAAGTGGTCGCCGTGCAGATGATGTCAGCTTCACGAATAGCTTGCCTGGGCGAGCTGGCGACAAGGATATTCTCCGGAATAGGTTTACCCCGAATCTTCATTTCTTTGACAAAAGCTCTGGCAGCTCTAGGCTTGATATCGTAGACCCAGACTTTTTCCACAGCCCTCACCGTGCACACGGCTTCCAGTTGCGTGCGGGATTGGACTCCTGCTCCAAAGATAGCAAAAATCCTGGAATTTTTCCGAGAGAGGAGGTCTGTGGCTAAGCCTGATGCAGCACCGGTGCGCAGCGCTGTGAGATAGGTTCCGTCCATGATCGCCAATAGCCGGCCTGTCATTTCATCGACAACAATGACCAGAGCATGAATGGTGGGCAGCCTTCTTTTCTTGTTTCCTGGAAAGACCGAAACGATTTTCGCTCCAAGGTCTCCGCTTCCGGCCAAGTAGGCAGGCATGATGAGCGTTGTTCCCTTGACTTTCTTCACGGAAATGTGCGTTCGCAGAGGGACTTCAGCCTTTCCAGCAGAGAGCTGGATAAAGGCTTTCTTGACAGCTCTTATAGCATCGGACATGGTTATGGCCCGAGCCACGTCATCTCGAGAAAGTATCTTGATTTTCATTTTAAACCACCCTTCTTTCTCCTTCTTGCCCCTTTTTACCAAAACGGTCATGGGCAAAAGGCATTATATCAAATTCAGTCCGGTCATCCAGAATAAGCTGGCTGAGGAGAAGGCCGACTGCAGGCCCTTGCTGAAATCCATGGCCTGAGAAGCCGACAGCGCAGAAAAATCCTTTAAGCTCCTGCACTTCTCCGATGATCGGGTTGTCATCAGGAGTGACCTCATAAAGTCCAGCCCAGCCCTTGAGGATTTCTGCCTTTCCCAGCACAGGCGCCCTGTGAACGGCAGCCTCGATGACTTTTTCCATAAAATTGCGGTCGACATTGAGGTTGAAACTCGAAGGCTCATTCGGGTCACTCATGCCCATCAAAATTCCAGGGTCCTCTCCTCTGAAGTAAAAAGTCATATCCTGGTCGATGACCATCGGCACAGGCTTGGGGATGGCAGCAAAGGGTTTTGTCATGAAAACCTGGCGGCGGTAGGGCGTGACCGGCAAATCCAACCCTGCCATCTTGGCAACTTCGCCTGCCCAAGGTCCGGCAGCATTAACCACGACTGGCGAAAAAATCGGACCGTTGCTTGTCTCGATACCCTGGACTCTGCCGCTTTTCAGCTTGATGCCGATAACCTTTGTTTTCTCTTCGATCCGCACACCAAGCCTTCGGGCAGAATTGGCATATCCCATGGCTGCTTGATAAGGGTCGGCATAGCCGTCTCTGGGGCCGAATGTTCCTCCCTTCACATCAGAGACATTGAGGTACGGCCAGCGACGACTGATCTCTTGAGGAGAGAGGGTTTCAACCGGAACGCCTAAGCTCCTCTGGGTCTCGACATTGGCCAAAAACTCAATCCAGGTCTCTTGCTTCTGGGCTAAAAAAAGATAGCCGACCTGGCAGAATCTGATATCGACCCCGAATTCCTCTTGGAAACGCTCAAAGACCTTGACTGATTCCTGGGACAAACGAATATTCGCCGGGTGCGAGAACTGCTGGCGGATGCCCCCGACACTCAATCCTGTCGAAGCCTGGGCAAGAAGGTCTTTCTCCAGGATGACAACATCTGAAAGCCCGCGCTTGGCCAGGTGATAGGCTGTGCTGACACCCATTATGCCGCCGCCGATGATGGCCACCTCAGCTTTCTTCTTCCAATGACTCATTTCTGATAAAAATATTTTAATCTGGATTATTCATGAATCACGAGGGCAATAAAATTTAGATTTACTTGACTCTAACCGGGAAAGGTGGACGCTTCGCTTCTTTTGGAGGATTCTTCTTGAGCTCTTCCATGATGACTGCTATCGCCTTCTCCAGTTGAGGATCTTTTCCGGCGATCACCTCGGCAGGAATCTGTTCGACTTCGATATCCGGAGGAACTCCCTCGTTCTCAACCACCCAGCCTTCTTCTGTCCAGATGCCAAGGTTGGGCGCACTGACAAAGCCTCCGTCCATCAGGATTGGAAATCCCAAAGTCCCGACCAGCCCTCCCCATGTCCTCTTTCCGATCAGCTTGCCCAGGCCGAGCTTGCGGAACATCCAGGG
>CAZJXZ010000068.1:0-12998 GCA_964549955.1 uncultured Eubacteriales bacterium | reverse complement strand
CGTCGGCCATTTTGAAGGCATCCTGGATGGAAGTGTCGAGGTTGACTGTTTGAAGAAGCCTGTCGTTGGGGATGGAGATAACCGTATCAACCGCAGATTTCAGCTCGCCCAGGCCCTGCATGGCTTGTTTGGCCCTGACCTTCCCTTCAAACTCGAAGGGAAGAGTGACGATGGCAATCACCAGAATGCCCATCTCCATGGCAAGGTTGGCCATGATTGGCGTGGAGCCTGTGCCTGTGCCTCCTCCTAAGCCGGCTGTTAAGAAGACCATATCCGAGCCTTGCAGAACCTCAACCAATTTCTCTGTATCCTCCACGGCTGCTTCCTTGCCTATGTCCGGCCTGCCTCCAGAGCCAAGCCCCTTGGTGAGCTGGCATCCGATTTGGATTTTATGTTTGGCGTTGTTGTTGTTCAAAGCTTGAAGGTCGGTGTTTATGGCGATAAATTCCACTCCTTCGATTCCTATTTGAATCATTCGATTGACGGCATTTCCTCCTCCGCCGCCGATGCCGATGACTTTGATGTTAGCGTTGGGACGTTCTTCCACCAGGTGGAATTTCAATTTGCTTTTTGTTTCTTCAGACATTTTTGCCTCCTAAGCTTCCTTGAGCCAATCTTTAACCTTGGCCCAAAGGCTTTTTTTTCTATCTTTTGAAAGGCCCTTTTCTTTCCACTGGCTGTAGCCGTAAAGAATAAGGCCTACGGAAGTGGCATAGTCAGGAGTGCTGACCCTGTCCATTAAGCCCCCGACACCTGTCGGGTCGCCCCGTCGGACTGGAAGGTCGAAGATATCTTCGGCAACCTCCTCCAATCCTTCGAGCAAAGCTGTTCCTCCGGTGAGGACTATTCCCGAATTAAGGGATTTTTCGTATCCCATCCTTTTGATGTCGTTGTCCACAAGACGAAAGATTTCTTCAGCTCTGGGCTGGATGATATCGGCCAGAAGTTGCCTGGAGAGGACACGAGCCTTCTTTCCTTTTCCGACTGAAGGAACTTCTACGGTTTCCTGTTCATCGAGCAAGGGACTCGAAGCACAGCCGAATTTTTTCTTTATCTTTTCTGCCTCGGGAATGGGCGTGCGCAGCCCAACGGCAATATCGTTGGTGAAATTGTCTCCTCCAATGGGAATAATCGACGTGTACCACAGGCTGCCGCGCTCAAAAATGGCGATCTCTGTTGTCCCGCCTCCGATGTCGATCATGCCCACTCCGAGCTCCATCTCATCGTGAGTCAGGGTTGAGGCGCTGGAGGCGATCTGATTGAGAACAATTCCTTCAATCTCGATGCCGGCACGAACAACACAGGTTCTTAAGTTTTGGACAGAGGTCGTGGCGCTGGTCACGATGTGGACATTGACCTCGAGCTTTATTCCGCTCATTCCCAGAGGGTCTTTGATTCCATCCTGGTCGTCGACCACATACTCCTGGGGAATGATGTGGATGATTTCTCTATCAGGCGGAATGGATAGGGCTTTGGACTGGTCGATAACCCTTTTGATATCCTCATGAGTGATCTCCCTGTTTTTGCCGGAGACAGCGATGACACCTCTTGAATTGAAGCTTTTGATATGAGCGCCTGAGATTCCGACAAAGGCTGAGTCGATCTCGACTCCTGCCATGAGCTCTGCCTCTTCCTGGGCCTTTTTGATGGCGTCAACCGTGCTGTCCAGGTTGACGACAACGCCCTTTCTCAAGCCTCTGGATTCTGCTGTTCCTATGCCTATGATTTCAACCTTATTCTCCCTTGTGATTTCGCCGATAATTGCCGCAATTTTTTTTGTTCCGATGTCAAGTCCGACAATATAGTTGTTTTTAGGCATCACTGAGCCTCCTTATTGGCGCTGGGAATAGATTCCTTCGCAGCCCCTGTCTTGGGTTTGAAGTAGACCCTGCCGGGAAAGCGCAGGTCGGCATATTCCAGGTCTCCAAACTCTTCCAGTTTGGCCCTGTAAGCGAGGAAAAGTTTGAGCTTGTTCGAGTAGTCCTCATTGCCGAGGACAATTCGTGTCTCATCATTCTTGAGTTGAATAGCGACATTTTCACCATCTGTAAGGTCTACAGCCTTTATCATGTTTTTTTCCAAAAGTGATAGATTGCTGAGACATTCCCAGGCCAGTTTGAGTTTTTCTTGGCAATCTCCTTGAAAGTTGTTGGAGTCGACAATAAGGGGAAGGTTCACCGATTCTTTGTACTCGACTTTTTGGAGCTCGACTCCGTATCTATCGATAAGATAGAGACCTTCTTTTTTTAGCAGAGCAAAAGGAGTCCTTTCTTTGATTTCGATGTTCAAGGTGGAGGGAAAGATTTTCCTGACCCTTGCCTCTTCGACCCAGGGGAAAGCTTGAATTGCTTGCTGAAGATAACCGATGTCGAGGAGAAAAATATTTCCGAGGGCTTTGCCTTCTAGAGATTGCTGGATTTGTTGTTTAACTTCGCTCTTAGAGCAAACGATGATCGTCTCTTTGATATTCAGCTTATCCCAAGAAATCAGGAAAAGGCAGATTCGCTGCAGAGAATAGAATATTCCAGCCAAAATAAAGAAAAAGAGCAGGATGTGGATGAATTTCAGCTTGACCTTCCTCTGGATTTTTTTCCTCTTTATCTCCTCTTCCCTTCGCTGGAAATAAAATGCCTCAGGAAAGGATGAATGAATCCTGGGTCTTAAACGTGGGCTGACCTGAGTTGCCACTTTCTATCCTCTTTCTTCCAAAATCTTCAAAAGGTCTGGAATAATCTGGTAGATGTTTCCAGCGCCCATGATCAGAATCAAATCTTCTGGCTGAACGAGTTTAGCCAGGAGTGAAGGTATTTTTTCTTTTTTTGGCTCGAAAAGGACATTCTTATGCCCAAAATGCTCGATTTCCTCATAGAGAGCTCTGCCGCTGACGCCAGGAATGGGCGTTTCACCTGCCGGATAGATTTCGGTGACGACGAGAACATCGGCCTGGTTGAATGCGGTCGCGAACTTTTTGATGAGCAGGGAAAGACGGCTGTAGCGGTGCGGCTGGAAGACAGCAACCACCCTTCGTGCCCAGCCTCTCTTAGCGGCATTGAGAGTGGCTTTGACCTCTGTGGGATGATGGGCATAGTCCTCGACGACCATGATTCCCTTGACTTCTTTCTTCAGTTCAAAGCGGCGTCCGGCGCCCCTGTAGCTTTCCAGGGCCTGGAGGATGAGCTGTGGCTGCAGGTCCAAGTCCAGGCCAACAGCAAAGGCAGCCATGGCATTCAAGATGTTTTGCGGGCCAGGAACATTGAGCCTCATCAGCCCCAGTTTCTTGCCTTTCCAATAAAGGGACGATGTGCTCGAAAATTTTTCAAATTCCATATCCCTGGTGAAGATATCGGCCTGAGTGGAGAAGCCATAGCTGATGATTCTCCGGGTGAGAGTGGGAATCAGGCTCTGAAGGTTGCCGTCATCAAGGCAGAGGATGATGGGACAGTAGAAAGGGACTTTGTTGGCGAAATTGACAAAGGCTTTTTTAATCTCATCCACAGTCTTGTACTGGTCCAGATGTTCATCGTCCAGGTTGGTGAGCACAGCGATAAAAGGAGAGAGAAGGAGGAAAGAGCGGTCGCTCTCGTCAGCCTCGGCAACCAGGAAATCTCCTGCGCCGAGCTTGGCATGGGCGCCCACCGTGTTTAGGCGCCCGCCGACGATGATCGTCGGGTCATAGCCGCCCGATTCGAGGACCTGGGCGATCATCGAAGTTGTCGTTGTCTTGCCGTGCGAGCCTGCCACAGCGATTCCATATTTCATCCGCATCAGCTCGGCCAGCATTTCCGCCCGGGGAATGACCGGGATTTTCCGGCGCTTGGCTTCCTGGACTTCGACGTTGTCTTCCTTGATGGCCGAAGAAACGACGACGACTTCAGCCCCGACGACCTTCTCTGCGCTGTGCCCGATGGATATTTCCGCTCCGAGACGTGCCAGGCGCTGAGTGACCTCGCTTGGCTCGATATCTGTCCCCGAGACCTTGTAGCCGGTGTTGAGCAGCACCTCGGCGATGCCGTTCATTCCTGTCCCGCCGATGCCGATCATGTGGATGTGCTTAAGCTTGCGGTAGACGTTTTTCACCACGCGCCCGCTCCTTTCCCGGCCATAAGTTCGAAGCAGAGGTCGGAAATTTTTTCAGCCACGTTCTCTGTTCGCAGCTGAGCCAGATTCTTTTCTATTCGGCTTATTTTTTCTTTGTTTTTAAGGAAACCGAGAATCCTATCAGCAAGGAGCCGGGCGCTAAATTCCTCTTCGAGGATAATTTCAGCGGCCTTGATCCTCTCCAGCTCTCTGGCGTTGAAGAGCTGATGGTTTTCCGCTGCTTTGGAAAAGGGAACGAGAAGAGAGGCCTTGCCGGCGGCGATAAGCTCGGCAACCGTCGTTGCTCCAGCTCGGCTGATGATTAAATCCGATTTTTGAAAATAACCGGCCATGTCAAAAAAGTAGGCGGCGACAAATGCTTTTTTGAACCCGGCCTGAGCGTAGCTAGCTTTGACCCATTCAAGGTCCTTCTCGCCAGTTTGATGGAAGATGATCAAGTTCTCTTTCTCCTTTTCGAGAAGAGGGAGGGTTGAGGTCAAAGCCTTGTTCAAAAAATGAGAGCCCTGGCTTCCTCCGAAGATGAGCAGGGTCAGGGAGCTTGTCCTTTGCTTTGGAGGAAGATGATAAAACTCCTCCCTCACCGGATTTCCGATGTATGTTCCTTTTCCCTTGAAATAAGGAAGAGAATTTCTGAAAGAGACGACTGCTTTTTTTATCCAGGGCCGCAGAAGCCTGTTGGTGAACCCGGGATGGAGGTTTTGTTCGAGAATCAGAGTGGGGATTTTCATCCAGGAGGCGAGAAGGACAATGGGCCCGGAGCTAAAACCTCCGACTCCGACGACCAAATCGGGTTTTACGCGGAAGAGGATGGAGAGGGACTTGACGAAGGAAAAGGGAAGGAGGAGAAGAGATTTGATGGATTTCAGGCCTCGGCCTTTGATTCCTTCGATCTTCAAGGGGATGAAATTCACTCGATGACGCTCCATGATTTCTTTTTCAATGCTCCGGCTGCTGCCGACATAGGTCAGAAGAAGGTTCGATTCTTTTTCCTTGAGCTTATGGCCGACAGCCAGAGCAGGGTAGATATGGCCCGCCGTGCCTCCGCCGCTGATGATGACTTTTTTCTCTTTCATTGCGTCCTCTGCATGCCGGCTCTTCTCTGCGAGATATTCAGCAGGATGCCTATGCTGAGCGAAGTGCAGAACAGCGAGGAACGGCCAAAGCTTATTAAAGGAAGAGGAATTCCAGTGGAAGGCCCCAGCCCGATGACAACGCTTATATTCAGCAGAGCCTGGAAAAAAATAGTCAAAGTTATCCCGGCGGCAACGATCTGAGTGAAGAAGTTAGGTGCTTTTTGGGAAATGAGCAATCCTCTCCAGAAGAAGATGAAGAAGAGGAAGAGGATGGCCAAAGTCCCGATGAGCCCCAGCTCTTCGCCGACGATAGCATAGATATAATCGGTGTGGGCACAGGGAAGGAAGAATAGCTTTTGGATGCTTTCCCCGATGCTGACTCCAACCAGGCCTCCTGAGCCCACGGCCATCTTGGATTGGATGATCTGGAAGCCGATTCCCTGCGGGTCTCTTTCAGGGTCGAAGAAAGAGAGAACCCGGTTCAGCCTGTATGAAGCTTGGAAAAGATAAAAGAGGAAGAGACCCGATGAGAATATTCCCATGTAAAGGAAATATTTCAGCTTGACTCCGGCGATGAAGAGCACGGCCAACGAGATAAGGCAGATTAAGAGAGCTGTTCCGTAATCAGGCTGCCTGATGATCAGAATCAAGAAGAGAAAGAGCATAGCCAACGGAAAAAGGAATGTTCGGTATTCGTTGAGCCTTTGTTTTTTCCGGTCGAGATGGTACGCCAAGAAGAGGACGAGGCTCAATTTTGCCAATTCTGAGGGCTGAAAACGGAATCCAAGAAATTGAACCCAGCGATTCGTTTTGGCCAAAGGCGGCATGAGGAAGCAGAGCACCATAAGGACGAGAGAAATGAGGAGAAGCCCGTGGATGAAGTAAAAATTCTGGTAGAAAGGCTTCTTGATGGGGATAGCAAGGAGAATGAGCAGTATGCCCAGGCATACTCCTGTTAGTTGATTGATGAAGAAATGGAAAAGATGATGATATTTTTCGTGGGATAATTGGGCCGAGGAGCTGAAAACCATGACCAAGCCGATGGTGATCAAAGCCAGAGTAGTCAAGAAAAGAGCTTTATCAAAGCCATAGGGCTTGAATATTTCCATAATCTTTCCTATCCAGCCTTTCTTTCAAGGCTCAAGACTTCCTGTTTGAAGGCGCGGCCTCTTTCCTCGAAGTTCTGGAACATATCGAAGCTGGTGCAGGCCGGAGCCAGAAGGACAACTTCCCCTGGCCCTGCCAGAGAGTATCCGAGCTGGACTGCCTCTTCTACCGAAGAGGCGGTCTTCATCAGGACAGTGCCTTTGAGAGCTTTTTGAATCTTCTCCTTGGCCTCGCCGATGAGAACAATTCCCTTAACCCTTTTTTTTATCGGCTTCCTTAATTTTTTAAAGTCGCCTCCTTTATCTCTGCCTCCCAGGATGAGAATGATTTTTTGCTCAAAGCTCTGGACGGATTTCAGAGTGGCATCGATATTGGTGGCCTTGGAATCATCATAAAAATCAACTCCCTTGAAAGTTGTGACTTTTTCCAGGCGGTGTTCGAGCCCCTGAAAGTCTTTAATCGATTCTTTTATTCTGGGCAGCGGAATGCCCAGAATATATCCTACCAGGGCGCTGGCCATGATGTTCTCCTGGTTGTGAATTCCAAGAAGAGGAATCTCGGATGTTCTGATCAACTCCTCCTCCTTTGGGCCTGAAAGGACAATCCAACCTCCTTTAAGGTAGCATCCTGGCGAGACTTTATGTTTGCGGCTGAAGCCGTAGGCTTTAAATTGACCTTCTTTTTTTAAAGGCCAGACCAAGGGGTCATCTCGATTGAGGATGGCGCTGTCGCCTGCTTGTTGAGAAGTCAGAAGCTTTTTCTTTGAGTCACGATAATCCTTGAATGAAGGATG
The DNA here is from genome assembly GCA_964549955.1 of uncultured Eubacteriales bacterium. Taxonomy (GTDB): domain Bacteria; phylum Acidobacteriota; class Aminicenantia; order Aminicenantales; family Aminicenantaceae; genus CAZGMN01. The sequence goes on along the minus strand of CAZJXZ010000068.1, from coordinate 5,927 downwards.
CCAGTCGAGATGGTCGGGAGTGATGTTGAGCACGACTGAGATTGAGGCTCTGAATTTTTCGATGAACTTGAGCTGGAAACTCGAGAGCTCTGTGACGAAGATATGGTCATCTTTGCTTTCCTCAACAAAGCTGATCAAAGGAATTCCGATGTTGCCGGCAAGGTGAGCTTTCATCCCCCCTTCTTTCAGAATCTTATGGGTTAAGCAGGCTGTCGTTGATTTTCCGTTTGATCCGGTGATGCCCACGACTTTCCCCTTTAGAAATCTCGAAGCCAGCTCTATCTCGGAGATGATTTTTATTCCCTGCTCTCTGGCCGCTTCGAGCTCCGGAAGCCAGGAAACCCCTGGACTGAGCACGATTAAATCGGCTTCGAGGAAGGTTTTTTGACTGTGTCCCCCGACCTCGACCTTGATCCCTTTTTCCTTCCAGAAAGGGATTTTTTGTCCGAGCTCCTCTGCCCTCTTCTTTTCGCTGACTGTTACCGAAGCTCCTTGATTGGGGAGAAAGCGGCAAAGAGCTTCGCCGGTTCTTCCCAAGCCTACAACCAGAACTCTTTTGCCTTCTAAATCCATGCTACCTCAGTTTCAGGACAGTGAGGCTGAAGAGGGCAAAGATGATGCCTGCAATCCAGAAGCGAACGACGATCTTCTCCTCAGACCATCCTCTGAGCTCAAAATGATGATGAAGGGGAGCCATCTTGAATATTCTTTTTCCTCCTGTCAGCTTGAAATAGCTGACTTGAAGGAGCACAGAAAGAGCTTCAAGGACAAAGACTCCTGCCACCATGAAAAGAAGAAACTCCTCTTTGATCAATATTGAGATTATGCCCAGTGTGCCTCCCAGAGAGAGGGCTCCCACATCGCCCATGAAGATTTGAGCGGGATGGCAGTTGTACCAGAGGAAGCCGAGGCAGGCGCCGCTCATCGCTCCGGCAAAGACTGTCAGCTCTGCGGCTTGAGGAACGTGGACGATATTTAGATATTGAGAAATAGGGGCATGCCCGGCGATATAACAATGGGCCATAAAAGCCGTGCTGCCGATGAAGGTCAAACCGATGGCCAGACCATCCAGTCCATCAGCGAGGTTGACGGCATTTGAAGACCCTGCAAGAATGAGCATAATCCAGGGAAGATAAAACCAACCAAGATATGGAAAAAATTTCTTGAAAAAGGGAAAGCTCAGATGGAGGTTAAACTCACCTGTCGAACCAAGATAAACAAGGAAGAGCCCGATCGCTGCGGAGATGATGATTTGAAAAAAGAACTTGCGCCGCATAATGAGACCCTTCGCTTTTTTCTTTATGATCTTCAGGTAATCATCCCAGAAGCCAAGCAGTCCGAAGAAAATCATGGTCCCTGCTGCCAGACGGATATAGGTGTTCCCCAAGTCTCCCCAGAGAAGGGTGGGGATGATGGTCGAAGCAAGGATCAGAAGGCCGCCCATCGATGGCGTTCCCTTTTTTCCGAGATGGGATTGAGGAATGTCGGGTCTCAGCTCTTCTTTGATCTGCATTTTTTTCAAGACCTTAATTGCCCAAGGGGCAAAAATCAGACAGATGAGAAGCGCAGAGATTCCAGACAGGGCTGTTCGGAATGTGATGTAACGGAAGACGTTGAAAAAGATAAGATATTTTTTAAGCGGCACCAAAAGAAAATAGAGCACGTTATTTCACCTTTGATTTTAATCTTTCGACGATTTTTTCTGTCTTCATTCTTCTTGAGCCCTTGACCAGGACCAGGTCGCCTTCCTGGATGAGAAACTCTATTTTCGCTGCAGCTTCATCAGAATCGTTGAAAGAGAAGACTTGATTTTTTTTCATTCCGGCTCGAAGCGCTCCTTCAACCATGTGTTTGCTGAGAGTGCCGACTGTAACCAGCCTATCCCAGCCCAAGCTTGCAATCTGGCGGCCTGCCTGGAGATGGAATTCAACCTCCCTTTCTCCAAGCTCCAGCATGTCACCGAGCACGGCCAGCCGTCTCTTGGAGGGAAGGTCAGACAGTCCTTTCAGGGCTGACTCCAGGGCCACCGGGTTTGAGTTGTAAGAATCATCGATGAGTTTGACATTCTTGGCCAGCGCGATAAGAGACCCTCTGCTTGGCAGAGGCCTGAGCGCTTTGGCTTGGATGAAGACATCGGCGAAAGGCAGGGAGAGAGCATATGCGACTGCGGCTGCGGCAAGGAGGTTGTAGAGATAGCTCTCATAGAAGAAAGGAGCGCGCATTTCTTTTTGTTCTTTCCCGTAGACAAGCTCAAAATACATTCCTTGCCATCCGGCCTTATGGATTTTCTGGGCTCGGATCTCATTTCCCTCACCAAGGCCGAAAAATATTTCTCTTCCTTTCCAGTCTTTTGCTATTTTTCTGACCAGAGGGTCGTCTCCATTGAGGACAGCTTTTCCGCCGTTTTTTGTTCCTTCCAGAATTTCTTTCTTGGCCAGCGCAATCTCCTCTATGCTCTTGAAGAACTGGAGGTGGACAGGGTTGATGTTGGTGATGACAGCTATGTCCGGCGGAGCTATGCGGGTCAGGGAAGCTATTTCTCCTTGGCCGCTCATGGCCATTTCGAGCACGGCGGCTTGGTGCTTGTCTGTCAGTTTGAGAAGAGAAAGGGGAAGGCCGAGCTGGTTGTTAAAGTTGCCTTCAGACTTGAGCACGCTTAGATTGCGTGAGAGGAGCTGGTAGATGAATTCCTTGGTCGTGGTCTTGCCGATGCTTCCCGTGATTCCGATGATTTTAGCCGGATTTTCGATGAGGGCTTTCCGGGCGAGCTGCTGAAGGGCGAGGAGAGTGTTCCTGACTTGAATCAAAGCAATGTCTTTATCGGGGAATGTCATTTCTCGGGAAACTACAGCGCCCGCTGCCCCTTTGCTGATTGCCTGGGGAACATAGTCATGGCCATTCCGCTCGGCAACTAGAGCAAAGAAAAGCTCCCCCGGCTCGGTCAACCTGGAATCGATGTTGAACTTCTCGAAAGTCAGAGAAGGCAAGCCTTGGAGGATTTTTCCCTCTATTTTCTCTGCTATTTCGTTCAGGCGAAAGCTAACCATTAGAGCTTATCTTTTTTTCCTTAAGAATCTTCCTGATGACTTCGGCATCATCAAAAGGAATAGTTTTATCCTTTAAGATTTGATAACTCTCATGTCCCTTCCCGGCGACAAGGAGGTAATCCCCTTTTCTCAGGAGGGAAAGGGCATAGGCAATGGCTTCTTTTCGGTCGGGCAATATTTTGTAGTTTTTATTTCCCGTTTTTTTGATTCCCTTTTCGATGTCCGAGATTATGGCCAGGGGATCTTCCGAGCGGGGATTATCCGAAGTGAGGATGCTCATCTCGGCAAGCCTTCCTGCAACCTCTCCCATCCTTGGCCTTTTTGTTTTATCCCTGTCTCCGCCGGCTCCGAAGACCAGAAAAATTCGCTTCGGATTAAGGTGCCTGACAGTTTCCAGAAGACTGGCCAGAGCACTGTCTGTGTGTGCGTAGTCGACGAAGATATTAAATCCAAAAGAATTCTCGATTTTCTCGAACCTTCCCGGTATTCCCCGGAGTGTGGTAATGCCCTTTTTGATGGCAGCCAGAGGGATGTTCAGAGCCAAAGCCACGGCAATGGAGGCCAGGATGTTGTAGATGTTGGCCATTCCCAAAAGAGGGGAGAAGACCGTGAGCCTGCCTTCTGGATACTTGACTGAAAGCTCTATTCCTTTTTGGCTGAGATTGAAATCTTCCCCTCTGACCGAGGCGGCTGGCTCAAGCCCGAAGGTGAGCAATTCTTCATTCTTAAGCTTTGAGATTAGCTTTTTACCCCAGGAATCGTCCTGGTTCACGACCGCGGTCCTTTTTTTATGATCAAGAAAGAAAAGATTTTTTTTGGCTTCGAAATAGCTCTCCATGGATTGGTGGTAATCCAGGTGCTCGCCGCTTAAATTTGTAAAGACGGCAACATCGAACCCTATGCCCAGCACCCGTTTGAGGTCCAAGGCATGAGAAGAGACTTCGATCAAACAGTGATTCACACCCTGGGCGGCCATTTCACTCAACATTCGTTGCAAATCAGGTGCTTCAGGAGTGGTTCGCTCAGCGGAAATCGTGGTCTGCGGCCAACGGTAAGAAATCGTGCCGATGACCGCAGGAAGGAGGTTTGATTTTATTATGATGGATTCCAGCAAGTAGCTGACTGTGGTTTTTCCTTTTGTTCCGGTGATGCCGATGACCTTCATTTTGTCCGAGGGGTGGGAATAAAAATTGGCTGAGGCTAAGGCCAAGACTTGACGGGCGTCAGAGACTTGGACCCAAGTTTTATCCATATTTTTGGGCCTAGGCTTTTCTGAAAGTATAGCCACGGCACCCCGAGCCAAGGCTTCCCCGATAAAATCGAAGCCGCTTTCCTTCATCCCTTTTAGCGCGGCAAAAAGAAAGCCGTTCTTGACATTCTTAGAAAAATAGGCAATTCCCTGAATTTCTTCTTTTTCGTCTCCATCCAAGCTCAGAACAGGGATTCCTTTGAGCAACTCCTTGAGTTTCATCGTTCAGCCTGCCTCCAGCTGTTATCGGCCCGAATGTTTTGGAGATAATTCTTTTGCTGGGGAATCTCGAGATAGCGAAGAACCTGACTGGCAATATCTCTGAAGATAGGGGCTCCGACCTCTCCTCCGAAGTATTGGCCTTTGGGCTCGTCGATGACCACAATCATCGACAGCAGGGGTTTGTCGCCAGAGACAAAGCCTGCAAAGGAAGCGAGGTGTGAGCTGGATGAATAATTTCCAGTGGAAGGGTCGATTTTCTGCGCAGTTCCAGTTTTGCCGGCAACTCTGTAGCCCTTAATCTGAGCCGATATTCCTGTCCCTTCCCGGACAACTCTCTCCAGCATAAAAGTCAATTTCTCTGCTGTTTCTTCTGATATCACTCTTTGATGCTGGACTTTCGTTTCCATGGCTAACTTGGGGAAGTCCGATTTTTTCTTGACGGCCCTGAGCGGGATGACCATGCCTTTATTGGCAATGATGTTTATCGCCTGGAGCAGTTGGATCGGCGTGATTGAGATTTCATAGCCGATGGAGAGGAAGGCCAGGGAACTTCTCGTCCAGTCGCTGGGAGGCTTTAAGATGCCGCTTTCTTCGCCCGGGAGGTCAATTCCTGTTTTTTCTCCGAAGCCGAAGGCTTTTATCATGCTGAAGAAAGCATCCTCACTCAAGGTTCGGCTGATTTGAATCGTCCCCACATTGGATGAATGAATGATGACCTGGGGAAAGGTGAGGACTCCGAATCGCTCGTGGTCTCTGACGTATTTTCCTGCAACCGGAATGTATCCCTGGCGGCAGTCAAAAGTGGCATTGTTGCTGATTTTTCCGTTCTCCAGAGCTGCAGCAAAGGTGACAATTTTGAAGGTTGAGCCGGGCTCGAAATTGTAGTGGACGGCTTTGTTCCTTTCGACAATCGCCGGGTTTTGGGCAGGGGCGTTCAAGTCGCAAAAGGGATAGCTGGCCATGGCTAGGATTTCTCCTGTGGAAGGATTGGAAATGATGACTATTCCCCAGTTGGCACCAGTTTTGATTACTGCCTTTTCGAGTTCTTTTTCTGCACAGTACTGGATGGTTTCATCGATGGTCAGGTTCAAATCTTTCCCCGATTTTCCTTCTTTCAGCGTTTCAATGCGATATTCTCTTTTCTTGGCATCCCTCATGATGAGATAATCGCCTTTTTCGCCTTTCAATATCGAGTTGTATTTGAACTCGACTCCGCTCAAGCCTTCCTCGTCAATGTTAACCCTTCCCAGAAGGTGGGCAGCGAGTTTTCCATGAGGATAGAACCTTTTGTTTTCATCGAGAAGATAAACCCCGCTCAAGGAGAGTTTAGCCACTCTTTCTTCAAGGTCTTGGTCAATTTTTCTCTTTATCCAGATGAATGGAGAATTTTTTTTAATTCTTTCCCTTAT
>CAZJXZ010000067.1:0-13057 GCA_964549955.1 uncultured Eubacteriales bacterium | reverse complement strand
TCCCTCAAGAATGGAGACAGAAGCTTGAGAACGGGTCGTATATTGAAGCTATCGCTCGAAAACTACTAGGGCTTTGTGGAGATGATATGTAATTCTTTTGGTTTCTTTGGAAACCTCAGAAAGAGGAGTTGACCAGCCAAAGTCAAGTCTTGCCTCCCCGTAATTCATGGCCGCAGTGCGGACACACACGCCAGCTGCTTTCCATAGGCTTATTGCAACTCGAGCAGACAGTTTGCAGCCGCGCTCCACAATTGGGACAAAAGATAAAAGTCGTCTCCACGGTTTTTTGGCAGCTTGGACAGGTGGTTGCTTGAACGGTCTTTTTTGCCGGCACACGTTCGGAGCGGACAATGAGATAAATCAACAATCCTATCAAATTGCCGATCAACACCAGCAGGGCCCACAACACGCCATTCATCCCTCTCCTTTCCGCATCGCGGTAGACCCAGACGATGACCAAAATCCAAATAACTAGCATTACAAGAGACAGGAAAGAGAGTGAGGCGAATCTGAAGAAAGCAAAAGGTCCATGTTCATTCCAGAGATGTTCCAAATTTGAAATGCGGAAGACGTGGAAAACGCCTGGGAAAATTGCAAACGGAGCAAAAACGAGCGGCGTGACGGCAAGGATTAAATAAAGAATAACTATCGCCAAAAAAATAAGCCCGATTGTTTTTCCTGTTGAAGTTGCCATTTTAAGCCTCCTTTTCCATGCCTGAGATGACGAAAAAGCATGAAATCATTTGTATAGTCCAGAACATTTTTCAGCCCATTGAGCCGAGTCTCGAATTTTTATTATCCGAACTGAACTTTCTTATCAAAATCGGCGCAAAGAAAAGCATTCCTGCATTCTGAATCGTCAGAGTGAGCACAACAACTGCCTGAGGAGAAAGCGGCAGTTTCAAATTAAAATCTTCGAGCAGCACAAAGATTAAAATCGCTGTCAAGACGACGAGCGAAAAGAGCGCCCCCCAGACAGCCTTGGGTATGGACCAGAGATGATTTCGACCAATCGTTTTCTCCTTGGACAAGGGTATCGAGCTCAATTCAACCTGGCAGGCCGACTGAGTCCTTCTCGCCAGCTCTTCAGAAAGGACAGGTCGGCGCCTTCTCTCGAGATAGACCCGTATTTTTCTCCAGTCGTCTCGAAGGCTTGCGCATTCGGAGCAACGCTCGACATGCTCCTTTACTGCCGAAAGCTCTTCGTAGCTCAGCTCGTCTTCCTTGAAATCAATGACCAACCGCTCAATGTCTTTGCATTTCATTTTTAACACTCCTCATCAAGGGACAACCCTTCTCATTATAGGCTGAAAGCTCCCGCCGGAGCCGCTTCGTGGCTCGATGCATCAAAGTCTTGGCTGTGCCGAGAGGAATCTTGAGCATCTGGCTGATTTCCAAATATTTGAATCCTTCAACCTCCTTCAGAACAAAAACACAGCGCTGTCTTCCTGGCAATCTGGCCATAGCCTGGGCGATGGCCCTGCCTGCATCCGCATATCCTGATTCGTCCCTTGAGTATGATGCTTCATCTTCAATAAAAGATTTTTTGTGTTCGCTCAGAGAGCCTGCGAATCTCTGTAGAAGAAACAATCTTCTTATCCTCTTCTTGCGCAGAGCATCCCGGTAAAGGTTTGCGGTAACAGTGAAGGCCCAGGCCCTGAAGCTGCGCACATCGATCTTTGGCAGATTCTCGACGACACGAAGCCACGTCTCCTGAAACAAATCCTCTGCCTCTCCCCTGTTTTGGGTCAGGCTGTAGGCAAAATCGAAGATAAGAGATTTGTACTGATGATAAAGCTCGTCGAAAACCGAGGGAGCCATATCTCCTGTTCCCTGGTTAGTCTTGCGGCTTCCGTTCTCCACAGAGCCCTCCATGATCTCAATACCAAAGACGTATAACCAAGAAAAAGGTTCTAGTCAAATTCAGCTTTTTTATGAAAAAAAGGGACTGTCCTTTTTTTGATTTTTAAGCGGACGCTCGCTTTAATATATTGCCTAACGATTATAAATATTCATATAATTCCTTGTGCAATCTTTTGATTGTTTCGGGAAGGTAAGATATTTAAAGAAAGATTTTCTATTGCTCAAAGCCGAGGCTCTTCTCTGATGGATAAAGTCACAACAAAGCTAAATAGTATATCATGAAAACCAAAACTGAATTTCAGGCGAAATTGGTCTTTTCAATAGTAACTCTTATTATCTGTCTTTCCTTATTCTCTTGTTGCCGGCAAACAAAAATCACCAACGTTGTAATAATTTCTGCCGCTGACTCCATGAAAGAGATTATCCAAAAGGCAGCCAATGTCACTCCTTCTGCACGGCAAATGGCCTGGCAGGAGATGGAACTCACCGCCTTTGTCCACTTCACCATGAACACCTTCACCGACCGGGAATGGGGGCTCGGCACTGAGGACCCAAGACTATTCAACCCCACTCAGTTCGATGCCAGGCAATGGGCCCGGGTTCTAAAGGAAGCCGGGATGAAGATGATCATCGTTACCGCCAAGCATCACGACGGCTTCTGCCTCTGGCCGAGCCAATACACCAGCCATTCGGTGAAAAGCAGCCCTTGGCGAGACGGAAAAGGCGATGTGATTCGAGAGGCGGCAGAAGCCTGCCGGAAATACGGCCTGAAGCTCGGCATCTACCTTTCGCCCTGGGACCGGCATGAGCCTTGCTACGGCGAATCTCCTCGCTACAACGAATTCTTCAAGAATCAGCTTCGAGAGCTTCTTTCCAACTACGGAAAAGTGGCAGAGGTCTGGTTCGACGGCGCCTGCGGCGAAGGGCCGAACGGAAAGCGCCAGGTCTACGACTGGCAAGGCTATTACAGAGTGATTCGCGAGCTGCAGCCCGAGGCTGCCATCGCCATCATGGGGCCTGACGTGCGCTGGGTTGGGACCGAATCAGGATACGGCAGGGAAACAGAATGGGGCGTGGTTCCTGCGAGCCTGCGGAATGAAGGTCAGGCTTCCACGGTCTCTAGTCAGGAAGCCTTTGATGCCGCTTTTGTTCCTATGGACTTGACTCAAGCGGACTTGGGAAGCAGGGAAAAGATTAAGACTGCTTCTGCTCTGGTTTGGTACCCTTCGGAAGTGGATGTTTCTATCCGGCCAGGGTGGTTCTACCACCAAAGCCAGGATGAGCAAGTGAAATCGCCTGAAAAGCTGTTCGATATATATTTCAGCTCTGTCGGCCGTAATTCTGTTCTTCTCTTGAATGTCCCTCCTGACCGACGCGGGCTGATCCATGAAAACGATGTTCGAGTCTTGGAGGAATGGCACAGGGCCCTGGATGAGACTTTTCGCACTAATCTCGCCGAAGGAGCCCAAGCTCATGCTTCAAATTTTGCCCGAGGACATTCCGCTCAAGCTACAATCGACGCCGATAAGAAAACATACTGGACAACAGAAGAAGGAATCGAGGCAGCTTGGCTTGAATACCGCCTAGCGAAGCCGGCGACTTTTGATGTCTTGATGCTGCAAGAAAACATTCGCATCGGCCAGCGGGTTGAGCGCTTCGAGCTCGAAGCCTGGATAGACGGCTGCTGGGAAAAAGCTGCGCAAGGAACGACAATCGGCTACAAGCGCCTGCTCCGCTTGGCGTCGATAACAACTGACCGTGTCCGCCTGTCGATAACCGAGTCCAGGACAAACCCAACCTTAACTCATTTTGGACTCTATAAAAAAGCGATTTTTTAGATAAAAAAAATTAAAAGGAGGTCATATTGGGGATGGGCAGATTAATCAAGCGAATCAAGCCAAGTCCAGCAATCATTTTTCTTATTTTCTCTATGAGATTCTTATTATTGACTTCAGTCACCGCTCAGCCATCCTATCATAAAGAGCTTAACGGCATCGTCATTCCCCTCGAAGGAGCAAAGTTAAAAATTCAGGCCCATGCACCGAACATCATCCGTGTCCTCTACACACCCAGCGAAGCCGTCAAGCTCCGCAAGAGCCTAGTCGTGGAGACAGAGCCTCAGGATATTCAATGGAATGTCCAGCAAAAGGGAGAAGAGATTTGGCTAAAAACTGCATGGCTCCAGGTTCGAGTCGATGTCAAAACAGGCGCAATCCAATTCCTGGATAAAGCGGACAAAGTCCTTTTGCGCGAAGCTCCTGAAAATCCCCGAATGATGACCAAGGCTCGGGTAATGGCTGAGGAAACCTGGCATGCCCTCCAGCGCTTTGTCTTAACCCCTGAGGAAGGAATCTACGGCCTTGGCCAGCATCAGGACGGCTACATGAACTACAGGGGCAGGGATGTCATTCTTGTTCAAACCAATCCTGTTGCCGTCAATCCTTTCCTTATCTCCACAAGAGGATACGGTGTTCTTTGGGACAACTATTCAAAAACTCTCTTTCATGACGGTGAGGACGGCATGTCCTTCTGGTCTGAGGTTGCCGATGCCATCGACTATTATTTTATCGCCGGCGAGACGATGGACGAGGTAATCGCCGGCTACCGGCAGCTCACCGGCCAGGCGCCTCTTTTTGGAAAATGGGCTTACGGCTACTGGCAGAGCAAGGAGCGCTATGTGGATGCCGACGATATCCTGAGCGTGGCCAGAGAATACAGGCAGAGACAAATCCCCATCGACAACATCGTCCAGGACTGGCGTTATTGGGGAGAAAACGATTACTGGAGCTCGATGCGCTTCGACAGCAAGGTTTACCCCAATCCTGAAAAGACAATCTCTTCGCTCCATAATGATTATCACCTCCACTATATGATTTCCATTTGGCCTGCTTTTGGCGTCAAGACCGATATCTATAAAGAGATGAAGGCCAGAGGCCATCTCTACCCGCCCAAGCATTGGACCTCAGGATATGTCTATGATGCCTACAGCCGCGAAGCCTGTGAAATCTACTGGCGCTATGTCAAAGAAGGCCTGGTCTCCAAAGGCGCCGACGCCCTTTGGATGGATGCCACTGAGCCGGAGCTCGGAGACCAGCACACCCCTGAAATCTCGGAAAAGTTCATCAAAGAATTCGGAATGACAGAGCTGGGGACCATGGCCAGATACCTGAACACCTATTCCCTGATGACAACAAAAGGAGTCTATGAAGGGTTCAGGAAAGATTTTCCTCAGAAAAGGGTCTTCATCCTGACCCGGTCAGCCTTCTCCGGGCAGCAAAGATACGCCGCTGCAAGTTGGTCGGGTGACATCTCGGCCAACTTTGATGTCTTCCGAAAGCAAATCTCTGCTGGGGTAAACTTCTGCCTTGCAGGCATTCCCTACTGGACCCATGACATCGGCGCCTTTTTCCCCAGCGGAAGAGGCGGCCTCTACGAATCAGGATGCGAGGACCCTGCCTACCAGGAGCTTTATGTCCGCTGGTTTCAATTCGGCGCTTTTACGCCCATCTTCCGCTCCCACGGCACAGGAACACCAAGGGAAGTCTGGCGGTTCGGGCAGCCAGGACAATGGGCTTATGATGCCCTGGTCAAGTTCGACAATCTCCGCTACCGCCTTCTCCCCTACATCTACTCGCTGGCCTGGAAGGTGACCAGCCAAGGTTACACCATCATGCGCGGCCTGCCGATGGATTTTGCAGCTGATAAAAATACATATGGAATAGATAATCAATACATGTTCGGCCCCTCGCTCCTCGTCACTCCGGTGACAGAGGAGATGTATCATAAAATAAAAAAGCCCGGCGCTGAAAATGAGGACAAGGGGCTGAAATCAGTTGAGGTTTATTTGCCGCATTGGCCTGGATGGTATGACTTCTGGACGGGCGATTTTTATCAAGGCGGGCAGAAGCTGAGAAAGGAAACGCCCATCGATATCATGCCCCTCTATGTCAAAGCCGGCTCCATTCTTCCTCTCGGTCCCTTCAAACAGTATTCAACAGAAAAGCCTGAAGACCCGCTCGAGCTCAGGATTTACAGCGGAGCTGACGCCCAATTCTTGCTTTATGAGGACGAGAATGACAATTATAACTATGAAAAGGGGATTTACGCCACCATCCTCTTTAAATGGGATGATAAATCCCGGACACTGACCATCGGCCCAAGAAACGGAACTTTCCCTGGCATGCTAGAGAAGAGGGCCTTCCGCATCGTCTGGGTCGAGAAAGGTCATGGCGTCGGCCTGGAAGTCACAAAGGACGCCGCCCAGACCGTCACCTATTCAGGCAAGACAATAAGCATAAGGAGGTAGCCTTGGATACAAAAAAAAGCCTTATCCATCCCTACATCCCTAACTCCGTTCCTGAAGTCAAGGAAGAGATGCTCAAGGAGATCGGAGTCAAGGACATTGACCAGCTCTATGATGATATCCCTGAGGAGCTGCGCTTGAGGAGAAAGCTCAATCTTCCCCAGCCCCTTCTTTCCGAGCTCGAGCTGAAGCGTCATCTTGAAAAAATACTCGATAAAAACAAATCCTGCAAGGAATACATCAGCTTCCTTGGCGGAGGCTGCGCCCACCATTATGTTCCAGCCATCTGCGATGAGATTGCACACCGCTCTGAATTCCTGACAGCCTACGCCGGAGAGCCCTACGAAGACGCCGGACGCTTCCAGGCTCTCTTTGAGTATGAAAGCCTGATGGCAGAGCTTCTTGATTTCGATGTGGTCAACGTCCCCACCTATGATTGGGGCCAGGCCGCCAGCACCTCAATGCGTATGGCAGGAAGAATCACCAAACGCAACAGGGTTCTCGTTTCCGACACTCTCTCTCCTGAAAGGCTCTCCATCATTAGGAATTACTGCCACCCGGTGATGACAGTCGATTTGATCGGACACCATCCTGAAACCGGCCTGATAAACCTCGATGACCTCAAATCTAAGACTTCGCCGGAGGTGGCTGCTTTCTATTTCGAGAACCCATCCTATCTGGGCTTTATCGAAACACAGGGTCAGAGCATCGCTGATATCGCCCATTCCAACGGCTCGCTGCTGGTTGTCGGCGTCGACCCTCTCTCTCTCGGCGTTTTAAAACCGCCGAGCCAGTACGGTGCTGACATCGCCTGCGGCGATATCCAGGGTCTTGGAAACCATATGCTCTATGGAGGTTCTCTCGGCGGCTTCATCGCCACCCGCGACGAGGAAAGATTCGTAATGGAATATCCCTCACGTCTTTTCGGCATCGCCAAGACCTCAGTGGAAGGAGAATGGGGTTTTGGCGATGTGGCCTACATGCGGACTTCCTTCGGGGGAAGAGAAAAAGGGAAGGAGTTTGTCGGCACGGCCGCAGCCTTGTACGGAATCTCTGCGGCTGTCTATCTGTCTTTGATGGGGCCGCAAGGAATGCGCGAGCTCGGACAGCACATCCTGCAGAAGACGCAGTATGCCATGAAGAGGCTTGCAGAAATTCAGGGAGTCCGCCTTCGATTCCAATCCTCCCATTTCAAAGAATTTGTCGTTGACTTCAGGGGGGCCGGAAAGCCGGTCAGAGAGATTAACCATAGGCTTCTTCATAAAGGCATCTTTGGCGGAAAAGATTTGTCTCATGAGTTTGCAGACCTCCATACCTGCGCCCTCTACTGCGTGACAGAGATGCTGACCAAGAATGATATCGAGACAATGGTCATCGTCCTTAAGGACATTTTGAGCCGGGGATAAGGAGGAAAGAGATGGAAATTCAAAAAAACAGCCGGTTAAGAAACTTCCACCAAGCCAAATGGGATGAAGAAATCATCTTTGAATTGAGCACAAAAGGAGAGCGCGGCATCCTCGTTCCTGAGGTCGAGCCCGAGATCAAGGCAATCGTCGGGGACGGAATCTCCTCACTGCCGGAGAATATGAAGAGGAAAGAGCCTCCGGCTCTTCCAGAAGTGGCTCAGATGAGAGTGCTGAAACATTTCCTTCGCCTCTCCCAGCAAAATCTGGGAGCAGACCTGAACATCGATGTCGGCCAGGGCACGTGCACGGTCAAGTACAATCCAAAGGTCAACGAGACTTTTGCTTCATCCAAAAAGGCAACGGCTCTACACCCATCTCAGGATGAGAGCACAGTCCAGGGAGCACTCCAGATCATGTATGAGATGGACCTCTTCTTCCGCGAAATCTCAGGACTCGACCGCTTTACCTTGCAGCCGAGCTCAGGCTCCCATGCCATCATGACCATGGCTTCGATCATCAGAAAATATCATGAGTTGAGAGGCGAAGGAAGCGAGAGGGATGAAATCATCACCACCATCTTCTCCCATCCTTCGGACGCGGCTGCAGCGGCGGTCAAAGGGTACAAGGTTGTCACCATCTACCACAACCCAGAGGGAATGCCTGATATCGAAGCGCTGAAGAAGGCTGTTTCCAAGCGAACCGCAGGCCTGTTCATCACCAATCCTGAAGACACTGGAATCTTCAACCCGAGGATTTCAGAATTTACCAGAATCGTCCATGAGGCCGGCGGTTTGTGCGGATACGACCAGGCCAATGCCAACGGCATTCTGGGAATCACCCGCGCCCGCGAAGCCGGATTCGACCTCTGTTTCTTCAACCTCCACAAAACATTCGGAGCTCCTCATGGCTGCGGCGGACCGGCATCCGGCGTGTTGGGCGTGACCAAAGAGCTCATCGACTATCTTCCTGTTCCGGTCGTGGAATTCGACGGCTCAAGATACTACCTCAACTACAATCTTCCAAAGACAATCGGCAAGGTGAGGCCGTTCTACGGCGCCTTCCCGGTTATCTTGAAATCCTATGCCTGGATCATGAGCCTTGGAGCTGAGGGCTTGAAAGAAGTGGCGAACATCGCGGTCATGAACAACAACTATCTCCTTAAAAAGATTCGAGAAATCAAAGGAGCAACTTCACCCTTTAAAGCCGGAAAGCACAGAATCGAGCAGGTCAGGTACAGCTGGCAGGAGCTCTGCCAAGAGACTGGAGTGGACACGCACCAGATTGCGCTCAGAATGGCCGACTTCGGCTTCCACCTCTGGTCGAGCCACCATCCTTTCCTCGTGCCCCAGCCTTTCACCATCGAACCGACAGAATCTTATTCCAGGAACGAGCTGGATGAATACCTGGATGGCCTGAGACATGTGGCCGAAGAGGCGCGGAAAGAGCCGGAAACAGTCAGAAGCGCTCCCCAGCGCAGCGTCGTCCACAAGATTGACGAAAGCACCTTCGACGACCCGAAGAAATGGGCCATAACCTGGAGAGCCTATTTAAAGAAACACGGCAAGCCATCGAAGTGAAACAAGGAGCTATAGGTCAGGCGGGGTATTTCGAAAACACGCAGGCTTTGCCCCAGCAAGGCGAAGGCAGAATGGTTCGAAAGCACGCCGCTTTTGGCCCAGCGAGCCAAAAGCGGCTCGGTTGCGGGCTTCGCTCTCCTCTCCTAACGTCGAGGAACCGTGCCCGCTCAGCCCTACATACGACTTTCTCGCCATTCTGCCTTCGCCTTGCAGTGAAAAGAACGGCTTAAGCAACATGATTTCAAGACACCCAGCCCGATCCATATGGATAAGGAGAGTGAGATGAACAGAATAAAAATCTCTTCCGAGCTTTTATCGCTAGAAGGAAAAGTGGCACTTGTCACCGGCGCTGCTTCTGGTATCGGCCGCGGAATTGCCATGCGCCTGGCAGAGATGGGCGCAGCCGTTGTTCTGCTCGATATCAACCAAGAAAAGGGAAATGAAGCCGCTTCTGAAATCAAGGCTCGAGAAGGAAAAGCAAATTTCATCTCTTGCGATGTAAGCTCGAATGAAGACTGTAAAAAAGCTGTGGAGAAAACGGTAAAGGAATTTAGTAAAATCGATATCCTCTGCAACAATGCCGGAATCATCGTCAGAAAAAATTGCATCGACCTGGAAGAGGATGAATGGGACCATGAGCTTGATGTCAATTTAAAGAGCATTTATCTTCTCTCGCGACATGTCCTTCCCCACATGATTAAGAATGGAGGAGGAAGCATCGTCAACACCGGCTCCGGCTGGTCGCTGAAAGGCGGGCCCAATGCGGCTTCCTATTGTGCTTCCAAAGCCGGTGCCCTTAACCTCACCAGGGCCATGGCCATCGACTTCGGCCAAGACAACATCCGTGTCAACTGTGTCTGTCCGGGCGATGTGGATACACCGCTGCTCCGCAGTGAATGCGCCCAGCTAGGCCTAAAGCAAGAAGATTTTTTGAAGCAGGCTGCCAAGAGGCCGATCGCCCGCCTTGGCACTCCACAAGATGTGGCCAATGCCGTCCTCTTCTTTGCCAGCGATATGTCGAAATGGGTCACAGGGGCATGCTTGGTCGTTGACGGCGGCGGGCTGGCGTAAAAAGAGGACAGGCAGATTTTTTCTCTCAGTCATGATCAACAAAAGAGAAAATTTCAAATTGGTTTAAAAGATTATTCTGTCCCCTTTATTTGAAAATTAATTTTCATTGTGTTATAAGCTCTCAGAGAATCATGAGCAGCAACCTTTCACAAAATTCTGGGCAAAGATGACATCGCGAGAGCTAGTCAGAAAGACACTAGAATTTGACAAGCCAAAGAGAATTCCCCGCCAGCTCTGGTTTTTGCCCTGGGCTAAAGAGAATTACCCCGACCAGCTCCAAGCCATTCAAAAAAAATTTCCGGATGACATCGTCACCGCTCCTCGAATGATCGGCAATAGAGACTTGACTGATTTTCCCGAGCGCTATCAAAAAGGAGTTTTTGTCGACGAATGGGGCTGTCGATTTGAAAATGTGCAGAGCGGAACAATCGGCATTGTCCACAAGTCGCGGATCGAAACTTGGCGCGACCTTGAAACGCTCAAAACGCCGGACGAATATTTGGACTTGAACACAGAGGAGATCAACCGCTTCTGCCGTAATGAAAAAAGATTCGTCCTGGCTGGAACCTGGATCAGACCTTTTGAGAGGCTCCAGTTTCTGCGAACAACGATAAAGCTGTTGATCGACCTCGTCGAGCAGCCGCCGGAGTTCTTTGAGCTCATTCGCCGCCTGCACGAGTTCTACATCAAGGAAGCCGAAGTCTGGGCTCGAACCGATGTCGATGCCCTGACTATCATGGACGACTGGGGAACGCAGAAGGAATTGATCATATCGCCCTGGCTCTGGCGGGCGCTCTTCAAGCCCTTGTACCAGGACTACATCAAGATTGCCCGCCATTATAAAAAATATGTCTTCTTTCACTCAGACGGATATATTCTTGATATCATTCCCGAGTTTATCGAAATCGGAGTCAACGCCCTCAACGCTCAAATATTCTGCATGGGGCTGGAATCGCTCGGAGAAAAATTTAAGGGGAAAATCACTTTCTGGGGCGAAATCGACCGCCAGCAAATTCTGGCTTACGGCTCCCGCGCTGACGTCCAGCGCGCAGTCAAAGATGTTTACAAAAACCTCTATTCTGAGGGAGGCGTTATCGCCCAATGCGAGTTCGGCCCAGGAGCCAAGCCAGAGAATGTCGAGGCGGTTTTCCAGACCTGGTCCGAGATATACAAAAAGATCAAGGGATGAAAATAAAGCTCAGGTTAGGCGTTTCGAAAACATGAAGGCTTCAAATTAAACGGAAAAAGCGAAGGCAAAGTGACGAGAAAGCCGTGTGAAAGGCTGAGCGGGCATGGTTCCTCTCCGCTAGGAGAGGAGAGCGAAGCCTTGAACCGAGCCGCTTTTGACACGCTGGGGCAAAAGCGGCGTGCTTTCGAGCCACTTTGCCTGAGCAATTCAAACGGCTTTCCAAGCATCCAGCCTGAGCTTCTGTACAGCGAGGATGCAGAAATACTCAAAGAGATAAGAATAAAAAAAATAACTCGCTTAAGAAAAAAGAATTTTTTTCGCTTTCTTTTGACAATATTTCTTTTTCTTTCGCTTGAAATATTATTCTCCGCATGCCGTGGCTCAGGAGAGAAAGCTCAGGAAGAGGGAAAAAAGCTGACCATTGCCGTCATTCCCATGGGAACGACTCACGAATTCTGGAAAGCCATTCATGCCGGCGCTTTGTCTGCCGCAAGAGAGCTCGGCGTTGATATCATCTGGAAAGGGCCTCTCAAGGAAGACGACCGCAACGAGCAGGTTCAGATCGTCGAGACCATGGCCGATGCGGGTGTCAGCGCTCTTGTTCTCTCTCCTATCGATGACCGGGCGCTTGTCAGGCCTGTGGTCGAGGCCAAAAGGCTCGGCATCCCAACCATCATCTTCAACTCAGCTCTTCAGGGAGACCATCATCTTGCCTATATTTCAACAGATAACTACAAAGGCGGAGTCCTTGCTGCTGATTATATCGGCTCTCTTCTCGAAGGGAAAGGAAAATTGATTCTCATCCGGGTCAAGGAGGGCGTCGAGGGAAGCACAAAGCGTGAAGAAGGCTTCTTACGGACAATCCGCTCGAAATTCCCGCTGGTTAAGATCCTCTCCGACAACCAGTATGCCGGCACGAGCACTGAAACCGCCTACCAAACGACCGAAAACCTTCTGGCCAGGTTCAGCGATGTCGAAGCCATTTTCACGCCAAACGAGTCCACAACTTTTGGCTGCATGAGAACTCTCCAGGACCATGGTCTTGCCGGAAAAGTCATCCACATCGGCTTTGACACCTCAAAAAAGCTGATCGAAGCCCTGGAGAAAAGAGAAATCCTGGGGCTGATCCTCCAGGACCCTTTCCAGATGGGATACAAGAGCCTGCAGATAACAGTTTCCTGTTTAAAGGGCAAACCCTATGAGAAATACGTCGACACCGGAGTTGTCTTAGCCACTCCAGAGAACATGAATGAGCCGGGAATCAGAAAGCTCCTCATGCCAGACCTTAGCATTCTGGACCAGTGAGCAGAGCATCTGATTCAATAAATGAAAGCGAGGGAAAGATGTCAAAGCTTGCATTGCCCCTTCTCATAACACTCTCTGCTCTATTTCTGGCGACAATCAAAGCCGAAGAGAAAGACAAACCTCCCAACTCGAATGAATTTTTTTATAAGGGCGGGAGACTCCATATCATCTCCTCCAGCCACCAGGACATTGCCTGGATGAACAGCCCCCAGGCCTGCATGGAATACCGCGACAGCCATTGCATCACGCCAGCGCTGGAGATGATGGCCAAGTCCGCTGACTACTGCTTCATCATGGAAAACATGCTCAACCTGATGGAGTATCTTGAGCGCCACCCTGAGCG
>CAZJXZ010000066.1:0-13060 GCA_964549955.1 uncultured Eubacteriales bacterium | reverse complement strand
AAGGAATTCAAGACTCATCCTCAGGTTTGATCACAGTCACCAGGGTTGAAATGACGCCTGACCTGAGAACAGCCCACATCTACTTCAGCATTTTTGGCGGCAAAGAAAAAGAAGCAACTCTCGAGCTTCTGGAAAAGAAAAAGGGCTTTCTGAGAAAATCTATTGCCTCAAAAGTTAAATTAAAGTATAATCCGATGCTAATTTTTTCTTTTGACCCGAGCCTTGAATACGAAGCAAGAATCGACAAGATCTTAAAAAATATGAAGAAAAATGAAAAATGACCACGTAGGCTCAATCTGCAAAAAGATTCTTCAAAGCCAGCGAATCGTTATCACCTCCCATCTCAGACCTGACGGGGACTCCATCTGCACCAGTCTTGCCCTTGCCTTTATGGCCGAGCGATTAAGAAAAGAAGCAAAAATCATAAACAGAGACCCTACTCCTTTTCCGTTCAGCCGTTTTCCTGACATCGAAAAAATTCAAATCGGCCAAATCGCACCTGAAAAATTTGACATGGTCATCCTCCTTGAATGCGCCAATGTCTCCCGCTCCGGACAGCGGAATCTCGATGAATACTTCAAGGTCAATATCGACCACCATTATTCCAATGATTATTATGCCGATATCGACTGGGTTGAACCTAAGGCATCTGCTGTAGGAGAAATGGCCTTTGAGCTGGCAGAAAGACTCGACATCCGATTCACGCCTCAGATAGCAAACCATCTCTATTGCGCCATTGTCTCCGATACAGGGTCTTTTCAGTTTTCCAACACCACAGCCAGAAGCTTGGAGGTCTGCTCAAAACTCATCACTCATGGAGCCGAATCTATCAGAATCTCTGATTTTTTATTCAACACCAATTCCCCTGAAAAAATTAAGCTCTTGGGCCAGGTGCTCTCCACGCTACAGATGAACAAGAAAGGCAATATTGCCACCATCACCATGTTCAAAAAAAACCTGGATTCTCTTAAGCTCAAGGAGGTAGATACTGAAGACATCACAACCCTAGCCCGATCGATCCAAGGCGTGGAAATGGTCCTCTTCTTCAAGGAAATGGAAAAGGACGCTTACCGAGTCAGCATCAGAGCAAAAGGTGAAGCAGATGCAATTTTTGTTGCCGAACATTTTGGCGGGGGCGGTCATCTCCATGCGGCAGGCTTCACCGCCAAAGGCAAATATGAAGAACTGCTGAAAGAAATCCCCGATAAAGTTGAAAAATTGCTGGAGAGAAATAAGCTGAAGAAAAAGAATAAAATCGGCTGACCTTCTTCAAATCATGGACGGCCTCATCCTCGTCAACAAACCCCAAAATCTAACTTCCCACGATATCGTGGCTGAAATCAGAAAGCTCTTAAAGGTCAGAAGAGTTGGACATTTTGGCACCTTGGATCCCTTGGCCACTGGACTGATGATGGTGGGTCTAGGGAAAGCAACTAAGCTCTTTCCTTTTTTATCTAAAGCTGTCAAATCCTACAGAGGGGTGATGAGATTAGGCTTCTCCACTGACACCTACGACTCGACTGGGCAACCCACATCCACAGAAAAAAAAGACTTTCCCACAAAGCAAAGTGTTCGAAAGGCAATGAAAAAATTTGAGGGAGCGATCGAACAGCTGCCGCCTCCCTTTTCGGCAAAAAAATATAAGGGCAAGCCTCTTTATTCGCTGGCCAGAGCCAAAAAAGAATTTGAATTAAGGCCGGCTCGAATCTTCATCCATTTCTTACGCCTAAAGAAATTCAAGCTCCCCTTTCTTGAATTTGAGGTGAGATGCTCTTCCGGAACTTACATCCGCTCTTTGGCCCACGACTTGGGCCATAGTTTGGGATGCGGAGCCCATCTCATCGAGCTCACCAGAACAGGAGTGGGGAATTTTCACCTCGAGGATTGTTTCACTCTTGAGGAAATAAAAAAATTAGCCGAAGTCAATAAGGCTTACAAATTTCTCCATCCCCTCGAATCCCTCCTCCCTGAATTTCCCAAGATTATCCTTGATGACCAGGGCTCTTCTTCGGCTGAAAATGGCAGGCTCATCTTCGCTGAAAATATCCAAAAAATCATTCTCCCCTCTCCTTCCCTTTCCACCGACTCCTCGGAGTCAGCCGTCATCTTCAGAATGTTCAATCCGCAAGGAAAATTGCTTGCCCTAGCCAAAAAAATGCCAGAGAAAAATTGCTACCATCCCTTTCTGGTTATCGACACCCGACAGAGTTCCAAGTAACTGAAAATAAATAATTTTTATCAATTCCAACTAAGAATCGAGCCTCATTTTCAGACCTCAGAGCAGCCTCCAGGTCCATGATACATAGGGCGAAGCCTGCCTTTTTTCGAACAACCCAGCCTGAGCTGCGAATTCATTCCCTCATAAATCAAATTCTTGAATTATGATACAAGATATTGTATTTTATAGAAGACATGAGGCTGAACAAGAATCAAATCGAACACCTGGCTTTTATTGCCGTAAGAAATCTGGTCAAAGAGAAAAAAATTCTCGTCGAAGACAAGGGCAAACTCATCGAAAACCTTGTGAATCTCCTAACCGAAGAGTTCCAAAAAGAAGATAAGCTGGACCAGGAGGTAAGAGAAATACTCAGCAAACACATGGAAAAAATACGTAACGAAAATATTGAATACCAAACGATGTTCAGAATGATAAAAACGAAGCTGGCAAAAGAAAGGAATATCGTCCTTTGAGCCTGAAATTATCACGAGAAAAGGTCAATTTTCTATCCCGCCAGATTCTTAAATTGCTTTTTGAAACCGAACAAGTTGAATTCCTTGTCGATTCTAATGAAATCAGGCTTTCCATAGTGAGAAGCATCGAAGAGGAGATGAAGCTCTATGGTCAAATCGACAAAAAGGCTGTAGAAAAAATCCACTCCCAGAAAAAAGCCATTGAAGAAGGAAGCAGGGAATGGGAGATTCTCTACCGTAAATATTACAATGAAGAAATCTCGAAGCTCGGAAAAATTACCGAATAATATCTCTTTAAATCAGGGGGAAAATAATTTTATAGAAATCGAAGAGAGAGTCCGTTACTCTGAAGTCGACCGGATGGGGGTAGCCCACAATAAAAATTATTTTGAATGGTTTGAGATTGGGCGGACTGAATACTGCCGCCAGAAAAACATTCCCTACAAAAGCATCGAGGAAAAAGGCTACTATCTCGTAGTCGTCGAGGCTTTCTGCAGATATAGAAAGCCCCTGAGATACGACCAAAAGTTCCTTATGCGCATCTCTTTAAAGGAAGCCACTACGAAGAAACTTGTTTTTACCTATGAGTTATTGACCAAAGAAGACAAAAAATCGATTGCCTCCGGCTATACTGTCCACATCGTGACTAATTCAGAGGCTAAGGCCTGCTCCCTTCCGTCTGAGATAATGGATAAAATAAGGCTATAAAAAAATATATACACTCTCCAAGTTGCCAATGGGAAGCTCAAGCAGCCTAGCTGCGTAGGTACCTCTTTTTGATGAGGTATTCCTTGAGGGCCTTTTCCCAAGGGGAAAAATCGGTCAGTCCAATCTTTTTGGCATTTCTGTTCTCTAGGACAGAATAGAGAGGCCGCAAAGCACGGGCTCCATATGTTTCAGAGTCCACTGGGCAAAGGTCGGCCTTTCTGCCGATCAGGGCGAATATCATCCTTGCAAACTCGAACCAGGTGCACTGGCCTTCATTGGTCATGTGGTAGAGGCCATAATGATCTGTATGGATAAGCTCAGCGATCCTTGAAGCAAGCTCTGAAGTCGCGGTTGGTGTCACCCACTGGTCATTAACTATTCTTAATGGTTTTCCCTGTTTCTCTAAAGAAATTACAGCATCAACAAAATTATAACCCTTTCCCCAGCATCCCGCCTCTCCATAAAGGCCGCAGGTTCTGATAAGGAAGTACCTCTGCAGGTTTTGCCTGACAAAATACTCTCCAGCCAGTTTTGAGACTGCATAAACATTCAGCGGATTTGGTGTATCGTCTTCGATATAGGGAGCCCTCTTCTTTCCGTCGAAGACATAATCTGTGCTAAAATGGATTAAGGTCAATCCAAGCTCGCGGCAAATCAGGGCGAGCTCTCTGACAGCTATTGAATTGACTTCAAAGGCTTTCTGAGGGTTATCCTCGCATTCATCAACTTTATGGTAGGCAGCCGTGTTGATAACAACCTCAAGGCTGAGCTTAGAAAGAACCTTCCTTGTCTTCTGAGCCTTGGTGATGTCAAAATCAGGGTAGTAAAGAGGAAAGGGCTTCTCGATATCGAGTGCCTTCATTAAATCAGAGCCGAGCTGGCCGTCAGCTCCAATAATGGCTATTTTCACCTTGAAAAAATCCTTGACTCTTCATGAAAATCTATAAAATTCTTTTGGCCAATCTTTGAGATTAATAAAAAAGGCCAAGGATTTCTCCTTGGCCTTTTTTTCAAGCGAATCTTTTCTGCGCTTAGAGAAGGAGCCTGAACCCAGCCATCACTTTGCTGCTGCCTGAGATACGGCCCTCCAAGAAGATAGAGCCTTTCATTTTGACTTTATCAATCACATTATAGCCAGCATTGGCGACGAACTCGACGGTCGAACCTTCGCCGGTTCTAACGCTTGTCGAGAAACCAGCTCCAGCTCCAAAGTAGGACTTGCCTGAGAGGTAATTGGCAAGGACATTGGCCATGAAGAAAGCATCCCAGCCGCTGCTAAAAGGAAAAGCCCCTCCTCCGGAGACGATTAAACTCCATTTATGGGGAACAAACTCATAGTAAAGGCCAAGCCTTCCTCCAATGGCGCCTGAAGAAGAGCCGCCTGGAAAAATGAACATTGGGCCTGCATCGACCAGGAAGAAGAGTTTCTTGTATTTTTCCTTGAGTTCAACTCTTGCTGGCTCGGAGACAGCCCCAAAATCATCGGTCACAATGGCTGTTACCGTATACACTCCTTCCTTGTCGAATGTCTTTTCCCAAGTGAAAGGCTTTTCGGTCGCTGTGTGCTTGTCAACCACATTCCCTTCGCTATCTGTAATCTCAAAATCAACTTTACGGACTTCACCATCAGTGTCGGATGAGCCGGAAGCGCTAAAAGTGACGGGCAATCCAACATAATCTTCTTTGGTGGAACTCTCCAGTTTGCTTACAGGAGGAGAATTGATGTAAACCTTGGCTTCGCTGGGATTCGTAGAAGCCTTGCCTTTGACATTGTAAGCCTTTCCTTTGAAAACATACTCTCCAGGCTTGTCGAATTTTGTTTGCCACTTGGCAGCCTCTGGAGTTAGCTTTTGGGAAGCAATTTTTGTTCCTGCTTTATCAAAAACCTCCACCTCCATCGATTGGGCGTTCTTGGAGCCGCTCATATCCACAGAGATCGGGTCGTTGATGTTGGCTTTTTCAGGGCTGACCTTTATATCACAGATGGCATCGGGAATGACCTCTTCGACTTTGCGCAAGGCAATATTGCCGCAGGGCTTGGGCATGACAAACTCGTAGTGGTTATAGCCTTTGACGACCATAAATGAAAAAACTGCGAGAGGAGCCTTGCCCGCCCACTCGATGTCTTTAGCCACTTTTATCTTCCCTTGAGAGCGAAAGAGCATCCACATCAATCTATCCCCGATGGGCAGCATTTTCTCCTCGAAAGACGCTGCTTTGATCTGCTCGATAAAGGGGTAAAACAGGTCTCCATAGCCGGCCATATCTAAGCCATACTTGATATCCCCTGTGTATTTATCGACGAGAGTCTTCATCACCTCGGCTACAGGCACTTCGCCCTTGATTCGAACAAGAGTGTATCGCCCGATTTCTTTCAGTTTTGTTGTCTGGGCATAGGAAGTGATAGAAAAAAGAAGAAAAACTGCGAATAGCAGGAAGCAAAGTTTTTTAGCTTTCATCTGGGCCTCCTTTCCTCAAATAACATATTTAGTTTATATTTAGTAAAATATAAAAACGCCCCCTGTATTGTCAAGGAAAATCGGAAAAAAATTCGAAAGAAGGACACTTATGAAATTCCTTTGTTGAAGAGTGCTTTGGGAAAAAGCCTGGTCTTTAATCAGATTTTCAGAGCCGCCTCAATCTCTATCTCTCGGCGTTAGAAAACATTTGACGATTCTCCGGATGAGACCGGAGTCTCTTGGTGTTGAGTCCAGGGCAGCTTCAAACAAAGGCTTTGTCTTTAAATTCAAGGAGACGAGCTTATTCAAGAATTTTTTGGCGCTTGAGATATCGATCTCAGGATGGATTTGAAGGCCCCAGACCGGCCTTCGCCTCATCTGGAAGGCCTGAATTCTGCAATCCCTTGAGCTGGCGAGAACAAGAAAGGCATCGCTCAGATTGACCGCTTCATCAAAGTGAATAGAAAAGGAGAATGCGCTCCCTTTTTTGCCCAGAAGTCCACTCTCCTTTTTAATCTGGATGGGAATCCAGCCCACCTCAGGCTTAGGGCATCGCTGGACATGCGACTTCCCCAAAAGAGCCAGGGCAAGGAGCTGATGTCCGTAACAGCTTCCGAGAACTGAGAGTCTTTTTTCCACAGCTTCCTGGACAAGATCGACCTCTTCATAAACCCAGCTTTCCCTATCCATAATGGAGGCTTCTGAGCCAGTCAGAATTAAGTGTGTGTATCCTCCATCCAAGTCTGGGAACTGGCGTCGGGTCGCTTTGAAGGCTTCCCAGGCGACATCCAGATAAGCGCTCCAGTGTTCAACGGGATTGTAAACAGAAGAGTCGATCGAATTGTCAACGACCGCCACTTTCATCTCTTCTCTTTTCATTTAGGCTCTTTTCCTTAGAGCGCTGTCTCAAATTATAACCATCCATGCCAAAAACACAATCGGTCCCCTTCTTCAAACAGATTGCTTCATTAGAGGCAGAGGCTTAAAAAAATGCCCGCAGCGGCTATATTGTCTTTGCCCTTGGAATTCGCTCTTCGAACAAATAAACCTTTTTTTATTTCTTTTCAGAGTCAGACTAAGGCTGAGTAGTTCGAGAATCCTTCATATTGTCTTTGTCTTTAAGACATTGATTCTGGTATAATTCACTTTCAATAAAGGAGGATATAAATTGTACAATGTAAAACAAGAGACTGAAATTCAGGTGATCACTCCCAACGAACCCGGGATTCTCGGTCGAGTTCTGGGAACTCTTGCCAACGCGGGGGTCAACCTCAAGGCTCTTCGTGCTCACTCGGAAAAAAAGAAAGGAATCTTCCTGCTCATAACTTCAGATAATAAAAAAGCTGAGAAGTGCCTCAAGGAATTAGGATACACTGTCAAGACCAGTGAAGTCGTCACTGTTCAAATTGACGACCGTATTGGGGCAGGAGCCGAGGTCGGCGCCCTTCTGGGAAATGCCGTCATCGACATCGACTACTGCTATGGAACCTCATCAGGAATAGGGAAAGCGCTTTTAGTCTTTAGAACGAATGATAATAAAAAGGCAGTGGAAACGCTTAGCTAATCACCTCTTTTAATTTGAATTCAATGGCTGGGCTTCAGCTCCTTTGATAGATCGAACCTTGAATGAAAACAGGGGATTCAAGGCAAAGTTGTCACCTTGAAGACAACTCCTTTGGGATCAGGGCAGCAGAGAGTTTCTGTCTCAGAAATCCAGTCGTCGTGAGGAAGTTCATCTTCCCTTTGCTTGGCTGTCAAAAAAGGAAAGAGACTGTTGAGGGCATAAATGCAGACCTTCTTCTTCTCAGGAATTTCAATCGTCCCCTCACCCCTGACAAAGAAGACATCACCTACTTTGTGCTTGGCCCCACACCGTTCTTTTATCTCCACCACCTTCACTTTTAGCTCTTTCATCTTTTCTCCTTTCTTCTTTCAATATAAACGCCATCAGAGGAAAAATCAACAAACACGTTGACAAAGCAAAAAAACCTGTCGTAAAATTATTCATTGGTTTAAAAGAAAATTAGGAGGAGATCATGCTTAGAGCTGAACCCAACGTCGTTCCACTTTGCGATGTTCTCTTGGTCTTGCTCATCATCTTCATGGTTATCACGCCGACAATTCAAAGAGGAATTGATGTCAAGCTTCCTGAAACGGCTACAGGCGAGGGTCCAACGCCCAATGTCATTGTTATGACAATCCATAAAAATTACCGCGTGGATATAAACCAACAGTATCTTGATTTCGACCAAG
The DNA here is from genome assembly GCA_964549955.1 of uncultured Eubacteriales bacterium. GTDB lineage: Bacteria > Acidobacteriota > Aminicenantia > Aminicenantales > Aminicenantaceae > CAZGMN01. Next base: position 4,949 of record CAZJXZ010000066.1, on the reverse strand, counting down.
TGAAGGGCAGACTAGAGGAAATCTACGGCGCCCGCCAAGAGAAAGTCATATTCATTCGGGCCGAAGAAAGTGTTCCCTTCAGCAGAGTTATTGAGCTTATCGACATTGCCAAAGGTGTAGGAATTGATGTCCTCGGTCTGGTTCCGGAATTATTCGAGGATCAACAGCTTCCTTGATTTTCCTGCCTTAAACACATCCCATGAATAAAAAAGCGATAATCATCCCCTTTCTATTTTTTTTGTTGCCTTCCCTTGCATCTGCACAGAAAGAGCTGCTCGGACCTTTAACCAGCGAAGAAATTCTGAAGAGTTTCCCTGATTGGAGAGATGAAGCCGCCTCCTACTGGCCAAGCCAAGACATTATCGACAAGTTGAAGTCGATCAGCCATCAAGTCAAAATAGAAGTTTTTCTCGGAACATGGTGCTCTGACAGCAAAACAAACGTCAGCGCTTACTTCAAGATCATGGAGATGGGAGACAACCCCCTTATCCAGACAATTTATACCGGCCTTCCTAGGGAAAAAGAATCTCGCCAGAAGTATATCAAGGGAAAAAACATAGAAAAAATCCCGACTTTTATCATCTTCGTCGATGGTAAAGAAAAAGGGAGGATTGTGGAAAATCCAATCAAGTCAATAGAAGAAGACCTCTTAGAGATTGTAAATCGCTGACATTTTCTTCATTAACCCAGCATTCTTTTTTTGGGCTTCTCGTTTATTTTATTGGTCCGATAATCTCACGAGAAATGATCAATCGTTGGATCTCGTTCGTCCCCTCGTAAATCTGCAGAAGCTTGGCGTCTCTCATCAATTTTTCCATGGGATAATCCTTCATGTAGCCGTATCCGCCAAAAATTTGGAGACACTCAGTCGTGACCTCCATCGCCACATCCGAACCAAAGGATTTGGCCATGGCTGATTCTATGGCGCACGGCTTGCCTTCATCCATCAGCCAGGCTGCGTGCCAGACAAGATGGCGAGCGGCGTTTATCTCGGTGGCCATCTGGGCGAGCTTGAAGCTGATGTGCTGAAAAAGGGCGATCGGTTTCCCAAATTGAACTCTGGTCTTTGCGTATTCTATGGCATATTCCAGAGCAGCTCTGGCCACTCCCACACCTGCCGCGCCCACAGGAGCTCTGGTCTTATCCAGAGTCTTCATGGCAATGATAAAACCCAGCCCTTCCTTTGCCAGCAGATTCTCCTCTGGGACTTTTACCTCATCAAAAAAGAGCTCGACGGTGTTCGAGGCTCTATGTCCCATCTTATCTTCAACTTTTCCTACGGTCAGGCCTTTAGCTTCGCGAGGGACGATAAAAGCACTGATTCCGCGCATTCCCTTTTCCGGATTGGAGTTGGCGAAAACAACATAGAGCTTGGCAATTCCTCCATTGGAGATAAAACACTTCGAGCCATTGATGATGTACTCGGAGCCAACCTTCTTGGCAGCGGTTTTCAGAGAACCGGCATCCGAACCCGCCTCTCTTTCAGTAAGACAAAAAGAAGCGAAAGACATCATTTCTGTCTGAGGAGTCAAGAATTTCTTTTTCTGCGCATTGCTGCCAAAAAGAATGATTGGCGTATAGGCCAAGGCATTAACCATCATCGTCGTATACATTCCGGCACAGCCCGCAGCCAACTCCTCGCTGACAATCACCGTATCCAGGTCGCTTAATCCCCCTCCCCCGTATTCTTTGGGTATGGTGCAGGTAAGAAATCCAACTTTAAAAGCCTTTTTCATGATGGCTTCAGGAAATTCCTCCCCTTTGTCATACTTGGCAGCGTTAGGTTTCATTTCTTTTTGGGCAAATTCTCGAGCCATCTCCTGAAGAGCCTTCTGTTCCTCGCTTAAGCTGAAACTGATCACTCTTTCCTCCTTTTATATCTATTGTTGCGGAGTTATTAAGATAACATCATATACTGAAAAATATTTTGGATGTCAATTTAAATGCTTCTGTCAAAGAGAACCTCTTCTCTTGCCATGATAAAAGCTGGATTTTCAACTCTGAGCAGACTCCTGACAATCTTCTGAGGACTCGCTCCTTTATGGGGAAAATGCTTCAAGCACAAAAAAAGCTTCTTCTTCTCTTCGTCAACAAATACTCTTTCTAGGAATTCGTCTTGATTTCGGGCAAAAAAATCGCGCACCAACTCCTCGACAATCCTGGAAGAACTCGCAGGAGAAATCTTCTTTTCTAAGGAGATCTCCTCGAGAGCCCTTTTCATCTGGGGACATTCTAAGTCAACTGAATAGACCAGGCTTTTGATTTCTTCATTCAAGGCGGGCTTAAAAGATTCAGTCCTCTTCAGGGCTGAAAATTTGATTCCTTTAGGCATAAATTTATTTACTCGCTCGACAAACTTTTTCTGCGCAAAAAGATAATCGGACCTGAACTCGATGACCTCGGATTTTCCCTCCATTCCCAAGGGAAGGGCGGGAAGGTAAGAAATCATCATTTTTGGATGAAAACCCTCTGAATGGAGGACCGGGATCGAAGCTCTTCTAAGGGCTCTTTGAATAATATTGATTAAATCCACATGAGAGAGGCATCTTGCCTCCCTCTCCTTTGAGTAAAAAGCGCGGTAGCGAAAAACTTTCTCTGTTTTTTTGCCAAAAGGAGAATAATCACCAGAAATTTCTATTTTCTCCATGAACTCTCTCTCCATCAAAGGCGAAAAAGTACATCCTTGGCATCGGGCACATTGGTTATCGGTGCACGACAAGCTTGACTCTTCTTTCAAGGCTTTGCCCAATTCTTCAAGCAGATGAGTTTTTCTTAGGCCGCTATGGATATGGTCCCAGGGAAGCACGGCATCTCTGTCTAGAGCGCCAAGGTAATGTTTGTAGTCGATATTTTTTTGCTTAAAGGTTTCCTCCCAGCCTCCAAAATTGAAGCAATCGCTCCAGCTGTCAAAGCGTGCTCCGCCTCTCCATGACTCCCACAAGACCTGGTTCAAGCGCCGGTCTCCTCTAGAGAAGACCGCTTCCAGGATGGAATTCTTCAGAGGATGTTTTTTGAATTTGATAAAGGGATATCTTTTCAAACTGGAGGTGAGAAATCTGTATTTCTCTCTCAAGGTTTCCTCATCTTCCATCTTGAGCCATTGAAAGGGCGTATGGGGCTTGGGAATAAAAGCGGGAATGCTGAGGTTGATCTGAGGAGAGGATTTGAGAATTTTATGTCCAATCCTGACCACTTCTTTGACCAGTCTCACCATCCCCTCCAAGTCATCGTCTCTTTCTGTGGGAAGTCCAATCATGAAATAAAGCTTGAGCAGCTTCCATCCATGCGAGAAGGCATTCTCTGCTGCCTCCAGGATATGATCATCGTTCATTTTCTTGTTGATAACCCGACGCAGACGCTCTGTCCCGGCTTCTGGAGCCAAGGTAAAACCGGTCTTTCTAACTCTGACGATGTTTTTTGGTATATCCGAAGTCAGGCCTTTGGGACGCAAAGAAGACAAAGAAAGGGAGACTTTCTCTTTTGAAAGTTTCTCCATCAAAGCCTCGATGAGCTGGGTGAAATAAGGATAATCACTCAAAGATAGAGAGGATAAGGAAGCATCTTCATAGCCTGTGGAGTGGACTGCGTCCAGAATTTTTTTTATCACAAAAGAGGGGCTTTTCACTCTCGGTGGAAAATAAATACTGGAAGCCTGGCAGAATCGGCATTTGTGAGCACACCCTCTTGCCACCTCTACAGCCACTCGGTCAAAAATGATCTTTATGTTGGGGACGATGACTTTTTCAGGAAAAGGCGCTTGATGAAAAGGGAAATAAACTCTCTTTTCAATCCTCTCCGGGACCCCTGCTGAAGGCCTTTCAGCCAGAAGAAGCGACTTGGAATCCAAGTAGGGAGAATAAAGGGAAGGGACATAGACTCCTTTGATTCTTGACAACTCCTTCAAGATTGCAGCTTTATCCCTCAATTCCTCCTTCAACCTCATGAATTTTTCAACTAGCTCCACCAAAGCCTCTTCCCCATCCCCTATCAACAGCAAATCAAAGATATCTGCCACTGGCTCAGGGTTGAAGGCGGCAGGTCCTCCGGCTATGACTAAAGGATGGTCTATACTGCGTTCAGAGGAAAATATGGGAATTCGGCCCAAATCAAGGATGGTCAAGATATTGGAATAGTTGAGCTCGTAGAGGAGAGAAAAGCCCACGATATCAAACTGAAAAAGAGGGATTTTGTTTTCAAGTGAGAACAAGGGAAGATTGAAGGTGCGGAGCTTCTTTTCAAAATCAATCCAGGGCGCAAAAACCCTCTCAGCCACAAAAGATGGCTGTTCATTCAGGATAAAATATAGGATTTTTTGACCGAGATAGCTCATCCCGACCTCATAAAGGTCAGGAAAAACGAGAGCGATCTTGGCTCTGGCCTTGCTCGGGTCCTTCTTTATCTCATTCCATTCGCCGCCCATATACCGACCGGGTTTTTCAACATCCTGGAGAAACTCTGTCCAATCTATTTTTTTATAAAAAAGAGATTCAAAATCTTTCTTTTCTTCTATCATCGAATATTTCTTTACAATTATCCCCTATCAACTCTGAGATATCAACTCATATCGGAGTAAAGCTAGCCACTCAAATTTCTGGATAGCCAATGAACTTCTTCGGCAGGGACCGAAGCCCAGCCTGTTCCGAGCAAAGCGAGGAATCTCCTGCGTTCCTCTCGATGACATTCAATAAATGCGTTTATTTAGATAAAAAGGAGCGGGAGTTTAATTGAAGAGAGGAAACTATTCATCTGCCCTGCTATTAGACATTCACGAACCTTCTCATCTTCACGTTCAGGACAAGCGATATTCCCAAATAATTTGTAAGCAGAGAAGACCCTCCATAGCTATAAAGCGGCAGGGGTATCCCTGTAATAGGGAAAAGTCCGATGACCATCATCACGTTGACCATAAACTGAAAGGTAATCATCACCGCCACCATAAAAACAATATA
>CAZJXZ010000065.1:0-13179 GCA_964549955.1 uncultured Eubacteriales bacterium | reverse complement strand
TCGAAGGAAAAGAGAAATTCAACTTTGCCGCAAACCTAGAGGGCGACCCGATCGGGGCCATTGTCCACACCAGGACAATTGTCGACCCTCTGCTCGGGATAAAACTAAACGGCAGAGTCGGAGACAAAGATACAGTCGCCTCGATTTATGCTTTGGATGAGCTAATTGAAGGAGGAGAAAATTTTGCCAATTTTTCCATTCTCCGCTACAAGCATGCGCTGAGCAATGACGGCTTTCTTGGCGGCTTTTACACTGGAAGACATCATCGCGGTGAATACAACGTCGTTCTTGGAACAGACGGGCAGTTGAGGATAAATCCCTCAAGCCTGTTCGGATATCACCTCTTCCTCTCTCAGACCAGGCCTGAGAGCCAAGCTCAAAAAGAGAATGGGCATGCCCTGGGGCTCCATTATGAGCACACGACTCGAGATCTGATCATGATGCTCGGTTTCCAGGACATCGGACAAGAATTCTGGACGGAAACAGGTTATATCACCAGGACAGGCATCTCTCGCCTGAGGTCAGTAATTCTTCCCATGCTTTACCCGCGGTCAAAATTTATCCGCAGAATCGACCCGATGATTCACAGCACGCAGATCAGGGACAAATTCAGCGGCCTCTATGAGACGGATAACGCCGTTGATTTGAGGCTCATTCTCTTGAAAAGTTCAAGCCTTCAATTCGGATACAGGTATGCGACAGAAGTCTATCTCGACGAAAGGTTCAACACCAGCGGTCCAAGGGCAATCGCCAGCAGCCAGCTCAGCAAGCGATTCTCTTTCAAGTTGACTTACCAGAACAGAAATAAAATCCGCTATCTCAGCGACCCCTACCAGGGAAGAGGAAACGATGCCTCGGCCACAATCTCCTACCTCCCTTCAGAAAAAGTTCATCTTGACCTGAGTCTTGACTACTCTGACTTTTTCCGCGAGCATGACTCTCAAAAGGAATATAATTACACGATTATCCGCAGCAGGAATACTTATCAAGTCAACAAATACCTCTTCTTCAGGGGAATCGTTGAGTACAATTCTTTTTATAAAAGGCTGATGACCGATTTTCTTGCTTCCTTTACCTATATCCCGGGAACAGTGATCCATCTTGGCTATGGTTCTCTCTACGAGAAAATTGAGTGGAGAGACGGTGAATACCTCAGCTCAGACCGCTTCCTGGAGACAAAGAGAGGGATCTTTTTTAAAGCGTCTTATTTGTGGAGATTATAGAAAAAGATCTTCAGCGTGATTTACTTTTTTATTGGCCCCACCATCCTTGGGCAACAGGGATAACCTGTCCTCCCACAGCAACTGTCGTGCGACCATTTTCTTCGCTTGCTCGTAAGGCCAAGAGCGATGGCCTGCCGATCTCGTATCCCTGACCGGCGCAAATATCGATCTTTGTTGAGCGAAAATAGCGATTCTTGACCAGATAGGCGGCCAGACAGCCGTTGCCGCTTCCGGTTGCCGGGTCTTCAGCAATCCCGAAGTAAAGAGGAAAAACTCGGACAGCAAGGTCATGTTGCTCTGTGTACCCTCCCCGGCAGAAGACCAGCAGGGTTTTGGCCCATGTCTCTTTGATAAGTTTATCATAGCTTCCTTTGGAAATTGTTACCCGCCTTAAGGCATCAAGCGTCTTCAGAGGAACGATGATGAAAGGCATGCCTGTGGAGACCTGCTCGATCGGCCAGCGGCTGTCGATATCCTCCTCCTCGAGATTGATAACCCTAGAGATAGGCCCAACCTGGAGTATCTCCCCGAATCTTGGCTCAGCCTGTCTCATCCAGAGCAGGCTGTCTTCGGCTCCCTCGGCAGGGAACGAAACCGGGATCTGACCAACCTTGAGATTCAAGATAATTTCTTTGGCAGGTTTCTGGATGATTTGCCTTTGAATGATAAAGGCTGTGCCCAATGTTGGGTGGCCGGCAAACTCAAGTTCTGCCCCAGGAGTAAAAATACGGACATCGTAACCGCCCTTCTTCTGCTCCTCGGAGAGGATAAAGGTTGTCTCGGAAAAGTTTATTTCCCTTGCAATCTGCTGCATCTGCGAATCCGGCAAAGAGGCACAATCCAAGAAAGTCGCCAGCTGATTCCCTGAATATCTTTCCTCAGCGAAAACATCTGTGATGAAAAACCTCATTCTGTGATTCATGCCCTTCTCCTTTTTCCTGATATTATATTTTTTTCACCTATAAAGCCAATTCTTTCCTAGATAGAGCTAACCCCTTCATGAATTCAAAAGAACCGATGTGGGATGGTCTTGAAGTGGGGGAGAAGATTTAGAATCTTTCAGGAACGCCAGCAGGGCCTTTAGGAATAGGAGGCAGTTCAGGCGCTCGATTCAGAACGCACCCCTTGGCGTTTTTAGAAGGAAATAAAGAGAGTGATTTGGTCAGATAAAGTTTAAAACTTCAATTCACTCAGTAACCGATGCTCTTGACAACGATAACAGGCACTAACAGGAATTGATAATTACCCAAATCCCTCAGTGATTGCCCGGCATCAAAATCCAGAACCAATTCAACGGTGGCATCAATCCTAATCGTGAAAACGACAGGGATGACCACCTCTAAGGGCGGGTCGATGGTTATACTAAATGTTTGAGTATCAACCACGACTGAAGCAGCCGAGACAACCAACTTGATGCCGGTGTAAGTCCCTTCATGCAACTTAACATCGGCCACGATGTCCTCTCTATCCCGCAAGGAAAGCAAATCAAAGGTCAGAGGATCACCTAATATATTATCTGTCCAATTTCCGTCTTGTTTTCTAAGGTAAACACCGCTTATGGTCACGTAAACGTGTTCTAAACCGGCGACTGATGCATCTGTCAGGTAGAGCTGGAAATTTCCCGTCTTTTCAGAGGAACATCCGCTTAAGAGCAAGGCAACGAAAATAGCCCCAAGAATGCATTTCTTCATTTTCCCTCCTTATGTCGATGCCTTTTCTTATCTAGACCTTAATCCTCAATTTTTTTCTACATCTAATTTCATTCTTAGCCTCAAGAATGTCAATCATCCTTGAGGATGATTTTAGGGGGGATTTTCCGCTCACCTCTTGAGATTAATGAAAATTTTAAAATTTCTAGCGCTGACCTCTGGCCTTTTTCGGCCTTCTTCATAAAAAGGAAAACTGTTTTATCGCCGGATTATTGATTTACTTTCCGGGTTTAATAATTTTTATAGTGTCAGCACCGCTGAACAGCAGCCCATCTTTGAGCCGACCTGTAACCATCATGCTAACATCTCCTGTTTCACTAGCTAGTGCCGTGATTATACTCTGCCGGTTGAGCTTCACCATACGGTCGGGAATATTGTCACCATCGTAGTCGCCTACCGAAGTGGGTGTAGTTTGGGCGGCAATTGTCACTCCATTGACCACCAGACTAACGGTGGCTACATTGATTTGCCCTGCGTCATATCCAGCTGGTAATTCAATGTAAACTGTGATGGCATTCTTATCACTCTGGCTCTTTAAATTTAAGGTGCCTGGGTTGATCTCGACCGTTGCCTGAAGGATCAAGGCGTACTGAAAATTAGCTTTAATAGATTTATCTGAATTCATGGTTATAGTTGCCGGATTTTCTTTTTCATGACCTGAAAGTACATCTCCACTCCAGTAAACAAATTTGCAGCCTGCATCAGGAATCGCCTCTATTTTAGCTTCTACCCCCTTGTAATATATGTATGAGCCAGGAGCAGGATCTGTCGTACCTCTATCAGCAGAAGAAATTACAAGGGTGTATTTTGGAGCTTCACAGAGCAGTTTGACGATTGCAGAAGTGTCTTGAGGTGAAACATTTGTATTTAAAGCTGTAATCCCTGTATCTTGAGGCGCTATATTTGTACCTACCGGGGAAACCGAACTATCTGTGATTGTGGCATTTGAGCTTCCTATAAATCCACAGGATGAGTCAATATCTCCATCTGAATAAACTTTTAAAACCAAAAAAGCATCTTCTCCTCCAGCATCAAATAAGTAGTCGTGGCCTGCGATAATATAACCTCCGTCACTCGTCTTCTGAATAGAATAAGCCTCTTGGAAGCCAGATCCTCCATATGTACGCTGCCAATCAATGGTTCCAGTTGAAGAAAGCTTTAATACCCAAACATCGGCGCTTCCAAGACCAAATGAGGTCGTGGCACCTGCGACAACATACCCTCCGTCACTCGTCTGCTGAATGGAATAAGAATAGTCACTGGAACTTCCTCCATATTTCTTCTGCCACTCAACAGTTCCAGTTGAAGAAAGCTTTAATACCCAAATATCCCAGCCTCCAGCACCAAATGAGAATGTGATGCCTGCGACAATATACCCTCCGTCGCTCGTCTGCTGAATGGATTGAGGATAGTCACTATAACGTCCTCCATATGTCTTCTGCCACTCAATAGTTCCAGTTGAAGAAAGCTTTAATACCCAAATATCGCTGCTTCCAGCACCAAATGAGGATGTGATGCTTGCGATAATATAACCTCCGTCGCTCGTCTGCTGAATGGAATAAGACCGATCATATAAACTTCCTCCATATCTCTTCTGCCACTCAACAGTTCCAGTTGAAGAAAGCTTTAATACCCAAACATCGCCGCCTCCAGCACCAAATGAGGATGTGATGCCTGCGATAATATAACCTCCGTCGCTCGTCTGCTGAATGGATGGAGCATAGTCACCGGAACCTCCTCCATATGTCTTCTGCCACTCAATAGTTCCAGATGAAGAAAGCTTTAATACCCAAATATCGCTGCCTCCAGCACCAAATGACAAGGTGTAGCCTGCGACAATATACCCTCCATCGCTCGTCTGCTGAATGGATTGAGCATAGTCATCGGAGCTTCCTCCATATGTTTTCTGCCAATCAACAGTTCCAGTTGAAGAAAGCTTTAATACCCAAATATCGTCGTTTTCAGCACCAAATGACAAGGTGTAGCCTGCGACAATATACCCTCCATCGCTCGTCTGCTGAATGGATTGAGCATAATCCGTGTAACTCCCTCCATACGTTCTTGCCCATTGGGCATTGAGAGACATAAGGGAAGTGAAAATAAGGAAAACTATTGAAACTAAAATTATTCTTTTCATTTTGAACCCTCCCTTGATTTCATTGTTTTCATATTTAACGATATTTCTCTTGTCAATATGAAGCAAAAGAGTTCATATTTTTATTTTATAAGAATTTCATTTCCTGCTGTGTGGGCGCGCGAGCCTCTTTATATCGACTTACCCCTCCAACAGTCTGAAAGAAATATAAATCTCGGCTCGAAAAGATGTCAATCATCCTTCAGGATGATTTTAGGGGGGATTTTCCGCTCACCTCTGGAGATTAACGAAAAATTTAAAATCTCTAGCGCTGAGCTCTGGCCTTTTTCGGCTTTCCTCCTAAAAAGGAAGCATCCTTGACTAATTATTGATTTAGGCTTATAAAACCGGTAAACAGAGGGCAATGCCTGCGGAAATATCCATCGAACCCTTTCGCGGCGATTTAGAAGGCCTGGAAAGGGTGGCTCTCTCCTCCTGGAGAGACGAATATAAAATCGCCTCCTTCCCCAATTTCTACAGGCCTGCTTTTCTTAAATTTCTTTTTGAACGGCTGCAGGATAAAAGGCATCTGATCGCTGCCTACCGGGGAGATGAAATCGTTTCTTTTCTTGCCAACCTGCCGCGGCAATTTCACTTTGAGTCCAAGATACGCCGGGCAGTCTTGAGCTGTATCCTCGTCACCAGAAAAGAACTTCTCCGTCGCGGCCTGGCCCTGGAGATTATCAAAGAAGCGCTCAAGGTCAACAGCGAATTAAAATACGATTTTGCCCTGCTAACCCTTGAGATAGGTCACCGCTCCACCAAGCTTATCAAGAAGCTTGAGCAAGCCGGCCATCCCTTGAAATGGGTGAAGCGGATGCATATCGTTGCCCGAGTTCTTGACCTTGCCCGCGTTTCGACTTCAGAAGGCTTGAAGGCATGGGAGAAGGCAGCGATCAAACTCATAGGCGCAAACAGGCCTCCAAAGCCAGGAGATTATGAATATATAAGAGAATACAAGCCGAAAGACCTTGAGATGTGCCTGGATTTGCTCAATCAATACCAGAAGCACATCCATCTGGCTCGCGTCTGGGAGCGTGATGAGCTTGCCTGGGAACTTGATTATCCCGATGTTTCGCAGACCCTTGTCTACGAGAAGAAAGGTCGGATTGAGGGGCTGATCAGCTTTATCTATCACGACCACCTGGGTAAGACAAAAGAGCGCTGGGCCTGGATCAATCATGTCGCCTACCCCGGACTTTCGAATAAAGAAAGGACCTCTTTTGTCCAAGCCTTTCTCAACTATATCAGGAATGCGGATTGTGTGGGCGCGATCGAATGGACAAAGAAGTATTATCCCTTGACTCCCTTTTACCGAGCCCGATTTTTCCCCTATTTCCGGGCTGTGAACATGTTCGCCTGGAATTTCAACCCCGAAATTTCGATCCAGAACATTCCTGATGTCTATGAGGTTCAGATTTAGTTCTTTACCGACGTAGAGCTTTCCCCTTAAAAATTTCGAGATTATTCTGGAATTAATCCCTTATCAACCGGAATTTTTCGCGTGTTTTAGGAATGGAGAGAGAGTCAGCCTAATGTAGAGGCAGAGGCTAAGAAACTTTTACTTCTTCTCTTCCGTATTCCTTTTTGGTCATAAGAACCTCTTTAAAGGCTTTGACCACTCTTGGGTCGAACTGTTTTCCTGCCTCATTCTCTATTTCCTGGTAAGCTTTCCAGGGCTGCATCCCGGCTCGATAAGGCCTGTCAGTAATCATCGCATCGTAAGCATCGGCCACAGCGATGATGGCCGCCCCGAGGGGAATTCCATTCATCTCCTTGGATAGCTTATTTTTTCCTTCAAAATAATATTTATGATGAGCAAGAACAATCGGAACAGCCTCCTCCAGCACCCCTCCCACCAAAGAGATTATCCTCGCGCCTTTTTCCGAGTGGCTAGACATCAGCTCCCTCTCAGTCGAAGTCAGGGAAGCCGCCTTTTGAACAATATCCATGCTGATCTCAATCTTCCCTATGTCATGGAGAAGGGCTGCAATCCTGATGTTTTCCCTCTCGAACGATGGCAGACCCAAAGCCCGAGATATATCTTCCGAGAGATGAGCAACTCGGACGGAATGACCCTGCGTGTACCTGTCTGCGGATTCAAGGTATTTGGCCAGAATCTCCAGAATCCCGATATAAGCAGCCCTCAAATCCCTGAACTTCTTGTCTCTTTCTTCATAGAGGAATCCTATGGCGGCGCTGGCCAGGATCAAGAAAGAACCCCAGGCTATCAGGCTGACAATGACATAGGTTTTGTCTACACCGGCAGTGAAAAAGGAAGAAGGGGAGAGGAGGAGAAAGACAACAACAACAAGAATGCAGAAGAAAGCGGTGAGGACAGCCATCCTCTTTCCCAGAAAATAGCCTGCGGCGATTATCGGCAAGTAAAAGAAGTTCAAGAACCCTATTTTGTAAGAGACAAGATAATTGATGAAGGCAACACAAAGCAATACTGAGAGGACCAAAATTTTTTCAAAGTGTTTAAAGAGGTATAATTTAAAGTTATCCATTTGATTCCCTCTGATTTAAAAGCAATTTTATCTCACTTTCTTTGGATGATGCATGAAGCAACAAAATATAAAAAATCTTAACAGGAGTAAATAATCCTTGGCGATGATTTCTTAAATGATTTTTTTCCCTTTTCCATCACCCTTGAAGATGGTCTTTTCTTCACCCCCCGCCTAAAATAAAATGATTCCAAGACTAATCCCTGATATTCACTCCCAGATAATCCGCTTTCGATTATTTTCTCGATGAACAACTTCAAATCCCTGGTTTGAAGAGGCTCGGGCAGAGTTGTATAAAAGCGGCGTGTCTTCGAGACACCCAGCCTGATCCTTAACGAGGCTTTTCACCGCGGAAAAAAGATGCTTTCTAGGTTATTTCTTGTCTTGACTTGGCAAAGAAAATATGTCAATACTAACTCAAAGTCAGTGCCATGAGGTTAAAGCCTCTATTGAAAGATATTTTAATTCACAGCGCAAAGTTTAGCCTTTTCATGCCTCAATCAAATCATCTCCTGTCCGGAGGGAGTCAATGAAAAAGGGAAGAAAAAGAGCCTCAATATATCAAGAACTTGAAAGACGGTCTGGGAACGAAAGGCGGAGAAAGAAGGATCGGCGAAAAGCAGAGAATCCTATTTATACAGGAAGAGAACGCAGGTCTGGGAAGGAGCGCCGTTCAAGAAAAGACCGTCGCTCAGGAAAAAACCGGCGTTCGGGTCAAGAGCGCCGTTCAGGGAGGGACCGTCGCTCGGGCAAGGACCGCCGCAAAAGTTAGCTAAAAATCTTACGGTAACACTGACTTGCTCATTCGCCAATTCTGACTAGAAGTCCTTTCTGTTTTACAATCCTAAAAATCCGTTTAAAAAACAAAAAGGCAACAAGTAGGTAAGCTGCATTGAGCCCAGAAGACCAGAGGAGGTCGTTCAGCGGGAGCTTTGCTGTGGCAATCACTGCTCTCATTCCTTCAAAAACGTATGATGCCGGTACAAGATGAGAAATAACCTTGAGAAAAGAAGGAAGCACGGATACAGGGTAGAAAACGGCCGAAACAGGCATGAACAAAAAGCCAAGAGCCCAGGCAAGCACTTCTGCCTCTTGGCCAAAGCGCAGGATGAGCGCAGTGGTCATGACGCCAATTGCCCATCCCATGACTATCAGGTTGAGGACAAAGGGGATGAGGCTAAGGCCTATCAGGAAAATATTAAACGAATAGAAGGCCCAGGCCAGTGTGGCCATGACCGTGGTGACAATCGCCAGCTTGGCCACACTCACCACCATCAGCGAGAAAATATATTCAGCAGGGTTCAAAGGACTGGCAAAGAGGTTCAAAAGGTTTCTTGACCAGACATCCTCAAGAAAAGAAACGGATATTCCTTGCTGGGAGCGGAAGAGGATATCCCAGAGGATCAAGGCGCCGATAAAGTAGGTTACAAAACCGGGCAGCTTTTCTCTAAATTGAGCGAAATAAATGGTGATAAACCCCCAGACGAGAAGGTCTAATAATGGCCAGTAGAAAACTTCCAGCAGCCTGGGGAGGCTCCTCTTGTAGAGGTACATGTGCCTCGTGAAAAGCGCAGTGCAGCGGTGTAACTTCACTCCTCTTCCTCCCTTGCCACCTTAAGAAAAACTTCCTCCAGGTTCTTTCTTTTAAAGCTCCGAATGACCTCCTCAGGCTTTCCTTCGGCAATAATCCTCCCGCGATGAAGAAAGATGATCCTGTCTGACATCTCCTCCATCTCCTTCATGTTGTGAGAAGTGTAGAGGATGGAAATATTGCGGTCTTTTTTTATCGATTTCAGCAAGCTCCTTGTTTTATCGGCGATATCAGGGTCCAGGCTTGCTGTCGGCTCATCAAGAAAGAGCACCAAGGGAGAATTGATAAGAGCCTTGGCCAGGTTCAACCGTGTCTGATGACCCGAGGAGATATGCCTGACTATCCTCTCTTTGATGCTCTCTATTTCAAAGCTTTCAAGGAGTTCGGCTATTCTCCTCTCTCTGTCTTTGACTCCGTACAATCGAGCAAAGACTCTTAAGCTTTCTTTGACGGTCAAGGAAAGAGGCATAGAGACATAAGAAGAAGAAAAATTGACATCTTGAATGATTTTCGTCCTGTTCTTTTCCAGGTCGAGGCCGAATATTTTTATTTTTCCCGAAGTTGGCGTTGTCAAGCCGAGAAGCATGTGAATGATGGTTGTCTTTCCCGCACCGTTCGGTCCGAGAAGGCCGAGTATCTCCCCTTGGTAAATCTTGAAGGAGACATCATCAACAGCCTTTAATGATTTAAAGGCCTTTGTCAGGCCGTTGACTTCGACAACCGCTTCAAACATTCCATAAAAGATAGATGAAATCCTGAGCAAAAACAAGATTAATTAGTTCTAAGATAGCGCCCTAAAATATATTTGCGGCATTTCGCTCGAGGAACCATGCCCGCTCAGCCTTCCATTGCGCTCTTCTCAAGACGCAGCCTGAACCATAACGAGGCTTTTCACCAAAAAAAGATGCTTTCTAAAAGGATTAGATACTAGCAAATCTTAAGCAATATGGAATAGAATAATAGGACTATGAAAAGTCCTTTGTCCCCAAGATTAGTCTATTCCTTATTCTCTGGCGTGCTATTCTTAGCCCTGGGCATCTTTATCTTCTTTAGGGTCGAAGGCTTTAGCCACTTTTTGGGTATAGGTCTCTTTGCCCTTCTCGTCGCGGTCTATGGTCTTTATCGAATTTTCTCCTTTATCAATCAATTAAAAAAGAAAATTTCCAACGATGAATCCCAGAAGGGAAAAGAGAGCTGATGGCTAAGGATGAGTTGAGGAAGATTTAATAAGATGAAGATTACAAAATTTCTTCACCTCGCTCAAATAAATGTTGACTTTCGAGCTAAAGACAAGAAAGAGGCGATTGAGTCTCTGGTCAAGATTTTGGTCGAGCAGAGGCATATTCCCAAGCAAAAGGCTAAAGAAGTTACGGCCGCCCTTTTGGAAAGAGAGACTTTGACCAGCACCGGGCTTGGCCATGGCGTTGCCTTACCCCATGTCAAAACAGACGTTATCAATGAGATCTGTATTGCCTTTGGCCGAAGTGCCGAGGGAATCGACTTCAACGCTCTGGACGGCAATCCCGTCCACTTCTTCTTTCTTATCATAGCTCCCACCAATAAAGCCGAAGAATATCTGAAGACCCTCTCCTCGATATCAGCCCTTGTGAAAAATGACAAGATTCGCTCCAAGCTTCATGCCGCCAAGTCAGCTGATGAGCTTTATAAGATATTTGACCAAACCGAATAAAAACCTAATTAGGCTCCACTGAGTAAAATGTCGTTACATTGTCATTGCGGGCAATGACGTTTTACTTAATGCGTTTTTATTAGTAAAGAGAAAGAAATTGATGAAAAGAAAGAGAAGGGCACTGGGTCAGCATTTCCTGAGAAACCGAGCAGTCTTAAAGAAAATCATTCAAATCATCTCACCAGGAGAGAATGACCTGGTCATCGAAATAGGAGCAGGCAAAGGAGCTCTGACTTTTCCCCTGGCAGAGAGAGCAGGCAAAGTCATCGCTGTCGAGAAAGACCCTTCCTTCATTCCTTCTCTCCGGAAAAAAAGTCCCCATAATCTTGTTATCATCGAAAAGGACATCCTGAGAGTTGACTTCAGAGAAATCATAAGCAAAGAAGAACAGCCTAAAAGAAGCGTGAAACTGGTGGGCAACCTGCCTTATTCTCTATCCTCTCCGCTCCTCTTCAAAATCCTCAAGGATAAAGAGCTCTTTTCAGAGTGCATCTTCCTCCTTCAGAAAGAAGTTGCCCAGAGAATATGCGGTCAGCCGCGGTCCAAGATTTATGCTCCCCTCTCCATTCTTTTTCAGATATATTTTTTGGCAAAAATCCACTTTCTCGTCTCCCCAGACTCTTTCTCACCTCCTCCCAGAGTGGACTCCGCCCTGATTTCTCTAAAAAAAAGAATCCAACCTCTTTTCTTTATAAAGAATGAAGAGATTTTCCGAAAATTTTTAAGGGCCGCTTTTCAACACAGAAGAAAAATTCTCATAAATAACCTGCAAAAGCTCAATCTCCCTTTATCCCTTATAAACGAGGCTTATAAAAGATTCGGCTTGGAAAGAAACATCCGCCCCGAGCAATTGACAATCTCCCAATTCGTTGAGCTCTTTCACTTTTTCTCCCAACAGTCTTTTATATGAAATCTTCATTCATCCCCTTTCACTTTAGCAAAAAGAAATAAATATGCTATAATTCAAAAAAATGGCAAAGAATAGAGTGGACGAGATCTCCGATAAGCAAGAAAGAAAGAAGCAAATCACCTCTTCAGAAATCATCGGAATCTTCCTTATTTTCCTGGCCATCTTTATCTTTATCAGCTTGATCAGCTACGATTCTCGAGACCCCTCCTGGACAAATACCGGATGGGCAAAGACAGCTCCTTCGAATTATAAAATTCATAATTTTACCGGAAGAGTCGGCGCTTTCATCTCTGATGCCTTCCTTCAAGTCTTAGGACTCGCCTCTTTCTTTCTGCCTTTAGGGCTTATCTACCTTGGAATTCAACTTTTCACTTCTGAAGGGAAACGGCGCTTCTACCTTAGAACAGGGGGGATTCTTTTTCTCCTCCTCGCCTTCAGTTCGTTTCTTTCCCTGATCTTTGGAAGTCTTTATTGGAGAGGAGCAGAAATTCGAAGCGGCGGCCTGGCGGGCAAATTAATCACTTCTTT
Organism: uncultured Eubacteriales bacterium; assembly: GCA_964549955.1. GTDB lineage: Bacteria > Acidobacteriota > Aminicenantia > Aminicenantales > Aminicenantaceae > CAZGMN01. The sequence goes on along the minus strand of CAZJXZ010000065.1, from coordinate 887 downwards.
TATGATACGCTATTTCAACCATCTCGGGACATACCTTGTCCTCATCGTTCTTCTCCTTGTCTTCACCATCCTCTCCACCAAGATATCTGTCAAGAATATCCTCCATTTCTTTTCAATGCTCTTCCGCTTCACCTTCAAGGAAATCAGGATAAAAGTTATCCGCTACCAGAAGTTGAAACGCCAGGAAAAGATGAGAAAAAGGGTCATCGAAAAATATTCCCGACAGGAAAAGGAGGAGCGCGAAAAGCCAAAAACGAAAGAGACTAAGAAAGAACTGGCTCCGGAAGCCGTTGCTGTCAAGCTCCCAACTCCTCCTTCACCGGAAAAATATCTCTTTCCTGAAATGGAAAAAAGAGGAGACTACAATTTTCCGCCCCTTAGCCTTCTCGACCCGGGCAAGGCTTCAGAGAAAATCGATAAAAACGAGCTCTATGAAAAAAAAGAGCGAATCGAGGAAAAACTGGGCGAGTTCCGAGTCGAGGGCGAAGTCAGGGAGTATCATCCCGGACCTGTGGTTACCACCTATGAATTCTATCCCTATCCAGGGATCAAGGTCAGTCAGGTGGCAAACCTGACCGAAGACCTATCTTTAGCCCTCGGCGCTGAATCTGTCAGAGTGCAGAGAATGCCAGGCAAATCCTCCCTCGGAGTCGAGATTCCTAATAACAAAAGAGAAATCATCAAGCTCAGGGATATCATCGAATCGGAAAAATTCCAGAATTCTCCCTCCAAGCTGACCATAGCCTTGGGAAAGACCATCCACGGCGAGCCTTATATCACAGACTTGGATATCATGCCCCATCTTCTTATCGCCGGCGCAACCGGGACAGGGAAAAGCGTTGCCCTCAACGCCATCATTGCCAGCATTCTTTATAAAGCCACTCCGG
>CAZJXZ010000064.1:1841-13190 GCA_964549955.1 uncultured Eubacteriales bacterium | reverse complement strand
CCGGCGTTCAAATTTAAATATTCGCTTTGGACCTTGATTCTTTACGGCGTTCTGCCCGGAATTTGTCTGCTCTGCAAGTTGAAAAAAACGGATTCCCTGTTTAAAAACAAAGAGTTAAGAAAAATATTGACCGAAACCAGCAAGGATTTGCTTCGTGTTCTGGAGGAGACGGATACCTATCTGAGAACCGGCATTGTCGAGTACCAGACCGGAAAGTATATTTCGGCCGACCCGACCAAGCCTGAGTACCGGAATCGCGTGGTGGACGTCATCATGGCCAGCACGACAATCCCCTGCATTTTCCCGCCGGTCGAAATGAGGAAATACGATTATTTTGACGGGGGGGTAGTCAATGTCACTCCTTTTGCCGAAATCTTCGAGATAACGCGGACGCCAGAATTCAAGGAAAAATACAATCTGTCGATGATTTACAGCATCATGTGCTCGCCTCTCTCGACCCAGGAAACCTATCAGGAATACACGGACATTCTTGGCATCGCTCAGCGCACTCTGGATATTTTAACCAAAGAGATTTACGTGAACGATAAAGAGATTTTCGAAAGGACGAATGCCTATGTCTGGTTCAAGCAGAAGATAGAAGAGGTCTTTCCAGACAAAGATAAGTTGGAAGAGATCTATGACCAGATTCTCAAGGAAACAGGAATCGACGTCAGGAAATACGCCACTGCCGAGTGCAAGATTATTTCTCCTGACCCAGCGAAGTGGAAGGACTACATGGAGTCAGACCTGTGGCCCAAAGATCTGCCAAAGCCCAAAAACGGCGATTCGGAAAAGCTTTTCTGGGAATACTGGCCGTCAGACCTCGACAAGGACAAGGAAAAATTGATCGCATGCTATTATTTCGGCACGTACATGGCCCGCAACCTCCTCGGCTCTAAAAGATAAAACTTGTGCTTCACATTTCATCTGTATGAATTCTCTTCCCTTCTTTGCAGCCACTCCCTATGCCGCTCTGCGAATCTTGTCGATATGATTGGAATTTTCTTTAAGAACTGAGAAAAAAAGTATTACAGGCCGCATCGATGGAATCTGGCTCTTTACCCGCACTTTTTCTTTGAAATTCACGCAAAGTCGGAGTATGATGTTGAGAGATATAGAAAAGTTTGTTCCCGAAGGGAGGCAGTAAGAAAGAAATGGTCGAGCCATTCATGGAAGATCAAAGAAAAAAAATCGCTCTTCTGATTGACGGGGATAATGCCCAGCCATCCCTGATTGGAAAAATCCTGACCGAGGTCGGAAAATATGGTCTAATCACGATCCGACGGATCTATGGCGACTGGACCACGGTCAACATGTCCGGCTGGAAGCACGCCCTGCATGACAACGCCATCCAGCCGGTCCAGCAATTCCGCTACACGGTGGGGAAGAACGCGACGGACAGTGCCTTGATCATCGATGCCATGGATATCCTCCACAACCGCGCCGTGGACGGCTTCTGCATCGTCTCCAGCGACAGCGACTACACGCGCCTGGCGACGCGCATCCGCGAGATGGGATTTTTCGTTATGGGCATCGGCAAACGGAAGACGCCCAAGGCGTTCGTCAACGCCTGCAATGTATTCATCTACACGGAAAACCTGGTCTCCTTAGAAGCTCCGGCCAGGCAGAGAAGGACGTCTAAGAAGGCTGAGGGAAAAGACGAAGAGAAATCTCGGAAGCTGGACCCTGTTCCATTGATGAAGGGCGCCTTTGATATGGCCGTAGGCGAGGACGGCTGGGCCAATCTGGGGACGATGGGCTTCTACCTGCGCCAGCTCGACCCAGGATTTGACCCGAGGAGCTATGGATACAAACAGTTGTCCCAACTCATCAAAGCCCATTCCCACCTCTTTGAGATAAGGTCCCCTGATGAGCCCGGTCAGACGGCTGTCTATGTCCGGCTCAAGGGCTGAACGCGCTATCCCCATGAATAATCATTGACCGGAAGCCTTGAGGGGTTCTTTTCCATTAGAAGCTGGCTGACATTTATCCCTTGCTCAGCTCGCGAATCTTTTCGAGGCAGTCATAATTTCTTTAAGGACTCGAAAATTAAATTCTTATATTTCTATATTTCAGAACCAGTAATTTATCCCGACTGAAAGCTGGTAGCCGCTGAGGTCAAACTTCTCAAAGCCTACAAACCCTTCTTTGAGGTCTCCTTTGACAAGATTGTATTTGAATTCAAGCTCGAATGTCATTCTGCGAGTGACAGGAAACATCAACCCACCAAAGGCGTGATAGCCTACGGTCCTTCTATTCTTTTCATGGGCATCGGCCGCGAGAATGGGATAAATCGGAACATCCACACCTGTATCCGGGTCACTATAAGTCCATTCATTATCGAAATCGATAATCTCTCCCTGCAGGCTTACGTTCCAGAGGTAGACACCGATTCCAACCCCGATGTAGGGAATTAATTTTGGTCTTTGTCCGAAAGACCCGAAAGAGATGGCCCGTTCTATAGGAGTGAGCTTTACAGATACCTGAATGGGAGTAATGGAGACGCTGAAGGAATGCCTGGGATTAAACTCTCCCCCATAGATGTCGGGGAAAGCAAAATCATCATCTGTACCTAGCGTTGTGCCATAGTAGCCGACATAACCTCCATAGTGTCCCGATTTGTTTCTCTTGTATCTGTCGACACTGAGGACAAGGCTTATTCTCTTGGTGAGAAAGTACTCGAAGCAAAATCCTAAGTTGAAATTGATGTAGTCGTCCTTTTCGAAGCTCATCTGGTCAAACTCAATCTGCCACAGGTTATCCCCGCGGACTTCGTATTGAGCCCGGGGGATGAACGGGCCGAACTTAAAAGTTATGATGTGGGAGAAAACAGACCCCGGAGCAAAAACAATCAAAACCAAAATGAGAACCAGACTTTTTTTCATCTCATTTCTCCTCCTGATATACCCCATGCAAAAGACATGCCAACTCTGGTAAAGGCGATTCGAACTTATCGTCTGTGTCTAAAAAAGGTCAACTGTCCTTTATTGAGATTTTTTAACTTTTTATAAACTGATAAGAATCTATTAAGTAAGTAAGATGTTGTTGCGAACGAACGAAGGGAGCGTGGCAATGAAATATGAAATATTAGGCCTATATCAGATTCGGCTTCCATTCACGGAATCTATCCAGAGATTCACGGGATATTGTTCCCACTATCTTCTGTTTTCCGAGACGGAGCGTCCCTTTGTGCGGCCGCAAGCCAGAGGATTCGCCTTTGAGCGTGAGCTTCACCTCATCTCTCCTCACAGGGATAATGGCCTTTTTGCCGGCGACAAAAAGAGCCACATCATCCATGAGTTTTCCTTTCCAGTTCCACTCTTTAATAGCAGTTTTGACTTTGAATTCCACGATATCAGCCGAAGTCCTGTAGCTTGAGGCCATTATGCCTTGTACAACTTCCTCGAGCTTTTCCAGCGATTCCTTTGAAGGTTTTTCGCCGGCCAGGTAAGAAAAGCGCTTGTAGCGACCAAAGCTCTGAAATCCCCAGATTATCTGCCAGACGCCGAGGACAAAAAAGAATCCAATGCTTTCTCCTCCAGACGAGGCATTGGCAAAAGTGACCAGAATATTCCAAACTCCCAAGATAATCAGCGCTATTCCGTCCACGACCAATCCTTTTGGACCAGGTGAGGTTAGAAGCCAGATTCCTTCGATGAAAAGAAAGATGCCGATTACGACCAGAAAGGCGTTGATGGGATTTTCTTTTGCCATTGAGGCCCCCAGGACGATGGCGATGAGGCCGAAGATGATGCTTCCAAATGAAGCAGGCCGGAGGTGGCTGTTAACCACCTTGTAATCTGCAGCTTTTATCAGTGAGGAGCTATCGTCTGGACTCATGCCTGAGGCGAATGCTTTGGCCTCGCCAGGCCGGAAAGCGAGGGATGGCGCAGGCTCCTTTTCAATCCATACGCTCCAGGGAAGTCTTAAGCCTGCATAGAATATGACTGTAAAGGCAACTGACGATGCCAGGATCGACAAGAACGAGTACAGCACCGAGCGGGATGCGAATTGACTTTGCGGCTCCGCCAGCCTTTGCATGCCGCTTATCAGAAAAAAATCGATAAGCGTGGCCACAAAATATCCGGCCGTCAATGAAAGCCACAATGGCCTCAAATGGCGGACAGCGATGAAAAGTCCGAGAATAAAAATGAAAGTCCATATTCCGGAGTAAGAAAGGAGGCGAGCCGAGACTGAATAAAAGATGGCATTGATTATGGTCATAAGAATTGAATAGGCGAGAGCTGTTAAGAATGCCGCACCCCACATATTGTGGATGAAGTAGAAAACCAATAAAATCATGCCCACCAGGACGACCTGGCCCAGAATCATATGCAGCCAGTAAGATAACGGAAATGAGACGTTCGTGGTCAGAACCCATCTGAATGAAGTGATGACTTCAGAAATCATAAGGGCGATGAAAAGAGATAACAATCGTCCCCAGCAAATGGAGCGCTCATGGACTCCAGCCAGTCTTGAGAACGACCTTTCCTCAGAAATATCCCTTTTCATCATTCTCGCTCCCTCAGGCCTTGTCCCTCCCATTCTGTTCTCATCTCTAACCATTGATTCTCCTCCTTTGAAAAAAATTATTTGAGAATATGGTTTTGAAAAGAAAAGTGGAAATGCGAAGGAATTGATGAAAGTTGGCGATATGTTTTATGAGTAGAACTCATAAAAAATTTCGAATTTAAATCCAATTTAGTTCCTTATATTTTTAAATCAAGCAAAAGTCAAGTGCAGCATCGTATTCGGTTGGAAATGTCCATTAATGGGTGTTAAAATAAAAAAAAATTAAGAATATCTTTAGAGAGTAGAAAAATGTTCATTTCTCCATAGGAGGCCATGATGGTCAAAGCGAGCATTCGTCTTTTCGTTTTTCTTTCCGTTGGCTTTTTACTCTCTGGAATGTCCATCTCAATCGGCCAGGAACAGGCCGGCTTCGATATTCTCTTCCTCAACGGAAAGGTTATCGACGGGACAGGCAATCCCTGGTTCTACGGCGATGTGGGAATAAAGAACGGCCGGATCTCCGCTGTCGGCAACTTAAAGAAGGCAGCGGCCAGGGCCGTGATCGACATCAAAGGGAAAATCATAGCTCCCGGATTCATTGATATCCATTGCCACGCCTACGACCGCGTTGCCGACGAGAAGGTCTGGACAGGAAAGAACGAAGAGAGATTTTTTGCACCGAACTTCGTCAGCCAGGGAGTCACGACTTTGGTCTCCAACCAGTGCGGATACTCGCCTCTTTCCATCGGTAAACAGCGGGATGTTCTCAACGCCAAGGGTCTCGGCCCTAATGTCCTGTTGCTCATCGGACACAACGCTGTCCGCCGCGAAGTGATGAAAGATGATTACAAGAGGCCTGCGAAAGCCGAGGAGGTCGCGCAGATGAAGAACTTCGTCCGGCAGGCCATGGCAGACGGTGCGGTCGGCCTTTCCTCAGGATTGGAATATGCTCCCAGCATCTGGAGCACGACCGAAGAAGTCATAGAGCTTGTCAGGGAGATCGTTCCTCATGGCGGCGTATTCTTTGCCCATGAAAGGGCTTCGGGTTTGAGCCCGATGTGGTATGTTCCGAGCCAGGACCCTCCCGGTCCTCCCACAATGCTAGACAACGTCACAGACCTCATCGAGGTCGCAGAACAGACCGGCGGCCGGGTTGTCGTCACCCACATCAAGGCCCGCGGCAAGAACTTCTGGGGAGGAAGCGGCGCCATCATTCAGCTCATCCAAAGCGCCCGCGACCGCGGACTCGACATCTGGGCCGACTGCTATCCCTATAATACCTCAGGAAGCGACGGCGACACTGTCCTTATCCCAGATTGGGCTCTGCGAGGCAACATCGCCGAGGGATTGAAAGTGATAGGGGATGATCCGGAAAAATCAAAGGCTCTGACCGGTGACATCCGGCATGCGCTCAACTGGCGCGGCGGAGCTGAGAACATCGTAGTTATGGATTATCCGGACAAGTCCTATATCGGAAAGAGCCTTGCCCAGCTTGCCGGCGACCTGAATCTTTCGGACATCGACCTTATCCTCAAGCTACAGTTGGAGGGCTACAAAAGGCGTGGAGGCGCCAGCCTCCGCGGCTTTTCCATGTCCGAGATTGACATCGAGGCCTTTTACCGCCAGCCTTGGTGCGCCACTTCCTCGGACGCAAGCATCGCCCTGCCCGGCGACCCGTCGGTCCATGCGCGCTTTTACGGGACGTTCCCGAGAAAGATACGGTATTATGCGCTGGAGCGCCGCGTTCTTTCTGTTGAGGAGGCCGTGCGCTCCTTCACCTCCCTTTCAGCCCAAATCCTGGGGCTGCGCGACCGCGGTCTGCTGCTGGAAGGATTCATGGCCGACCTCGTGGTCTTCGACCCCAAGACCATCCGTGACAAAGCAACATTCTTCGAGCCTCATCAGTACGCCGAAGGCATCGAATATGTCCTGGTCAACGGAACTTTCGTCGTCGAGAAGGGTCAATTGACCTGGAAACGCCCTGGATCAGTCATCACCCGAAAATGAGTTCCGGGGACAATAATTTGCGATTCTCATTGAATTTTTAAATCGCCACTTCAGCAAAAGACGCATTACGATTTTCTGTCTCGTGATTTTCTGACCGTTTTTTTGAATTTCAAGCCAGCTCTGGATTATTCGGAATCAATTTTATATAATGCATAGGCTCAAACAACAATATAATATTATGAAGGGAATTGATGAAGATTCGCTATCTCAACGGATACAGACTTTATAACGCCTTCCTTGCCGGGGGGAACGCTGTCATCCAGGACCAGAAATATTTAAACAAAATCAATGTCTTTCCTGTCCCGGATTCCGACACCGGAACAAATTTGGCCTCAACCATGCGCTCCATTGCCGAGAGCACAGTCATCAGCCCCTCGTTCAGGGATACATTGCATTCCATCGCCGATGCTGCCATTTCTGGAGCGAGAGGAAATTCAGGCCTGATTTTTGCCCAGTTCATCTACGGAATAAGCCGTGAGATAAAGGAAGAGATGAAAGCTTCGACCAGAGCTTTTGGAGAGTCAGTGAAAAGAGCCATTCACTATGCCTACAAAGCCATTGTCTCTCCTGTCGAGGGCACGATGCTGACAGTGATGAAGGATTGGGCAGACGCTGTCTACCTGCAAAGAACGAGCACAAATGATTTTGTCGAGCTCTTGTCCCATGCCCTCCAGGCCGCAAAAGATTCCTTGAGGCTGACTCCGCAGAAGCTTTCTGTTCTGGCTAAAGCCGGAGTTGTTGATGCCGGGGCAAAGGGCTTTGTCGATTTTCTGGAAGGGATTATCAATTTTATCAAAAGGGGAAGGTTGAAAGATGTTCCAAAGCCGGAAACCCAATGGCAGGATTCTGGAATCCATGTTCGCTCCGACCGCAAGGCCATCGAATACAGGTACTGCTCTGAGGCTTTGTTGACAGGCAGGAACATGGACCTGGATAAGATCAGGTCAGAAATCGGTTCTTTCGGGAACTCGGCGATTGTCGCCGGTTCAGAGGAAAAGGCCCGGCTTCATATTCATACCGACAGGCCGGCTGACCTTTTCTTCAAGCTGAAAGATTACGGCTCGATCACTCAGATAAAAGTCGATGACATGCTGAAGCAGTATGAAGCAGGCTTCAACCGAAAATCAAGGATTGCCCTAGTCACAGATTCTGCCTGCGACCTGCCTCAGGAGGTCATCGACGAGCACCAGATTCATGTCATCCCTATGAACTTATCCTTTGCAGACAGCCTCTTTCTGGATAAGGTCACCATCACACCGGCACAATTTTACAACCTGCTTCGAACCCATAAACAACATCCTCAAAGCTCTCAGCCGCCTTTGAAGAGCATCCAGAACCTTTTATCCTTTTTAGCCAGCCATTATGAATCCATTATTGTTGTCGCACTTTCAGAGAAGCTGAGCGGATTCTATGGGCTCTGCCGAACCGCTGCGGATAATATCCAAGACAAGACCATCAGCGTCATCAATTCCAGACACCTTTCTGTCTCCCAAGGGCTCGTCGTCCTGCGCGTTGCAGAAGCGATTCGCTCCGGAAAGACCCATAAGGAGATTGTCACTTTGGCTGAGGAGTGGATTTCAAAAACAAAACTCCTGGCCGATATCCAGACGCTCAAATATCTGGTCCGCGGCGGCAGGATCAGCCCGATGAAGGGACTTCTGGCCAAGATGTTGAATCTGAAGCCGATTATTTCCGTTGACTCTGAAGGAAGGGGTGTCGCTTTCGGGAAATCATTCAGCCGCAGGAGCAATATGAAGAAGATTGTCCGGATGATAAAGAGCATGAGTCAAGAAGCCGAAGTCTGGAATTATGCCATTGTCCATGCTCAGAACCTCAAGCGGGCCGAACTCTATGCTGAAAGATTGGAGGAAGAACTGCATCTGAAGCCTGCCTATATCGTCGATCTCTCCCCTGTTGTTGGCGTCCATAACGGAATCGGGGCGGTGGGGATCGGTTTAATGTCTAGATGAATTGTTCTTTAGGAGAGAATCTCAATCAGATAAGAGAGGATGCATCCGCCAATCCATAGTATGAAGAGGATCAGGCTGGGTGTTGAGCAGTCTATCTTCGAGCCACTCAGCCTGATCCATAACGAGGCTTTTCATCACGGAAAAAAGATGCTTTCGATCAGAGATGAGGTCTTAAAATGCTCGCTCTTATTCTTTACTCGGCGACCGTGGTCTTCTTCTATATGATAGTTTTCTTTCTACTTGGCCTAGCAAGAAAGGATAATTCCCTCGTTGATATAGCCTGGGGAATTGGTTTCATCCTGGTTGCCGTGCTGACCTTTTTTCTAGAGAAAGGATACACAGCCCGCCAAATTCTGCTCAACACTCTAGTTTTTATCTGGGGAGTGAGGCTGGCAACGCACATTTTCATCAGAAACAGAGGGAGGGGCGAAGACTTCCGCTATGCTCAGTGGAGGAGGGACTGGGGGAAGTGGTTCATCCTAAGAAGCTTTTTACAGATTTTCATGCTCCAGGGCATTTTGCTCCTGGTCATCGCCTATCCAATCATGCTTGTCAATTATTCTCGAGAAAAGGGAATCTCTATTCTTGATATTCTCGGCACTGCAGTCTGGCTTCTTGGATTCTTCTTTGAATCAGTCGGTGATTTTCAGCTATTGAGATTCAAGCACAAACCCGAGAACAAAGGAAAGATCATGGCTCTGGGGCTGTGGAGATACACCCGCCATCCCAATTATTTTGGAGAAGCTGCCATGTGGTGGGGAGTCTTTCTTATAGCCCTTTCTGTCAGGAATGGCTGGACTGCGCTCATCAGCCCGGCGCTCATCACCTTTCTTCTCTTGAGGGTTTCCGGCGTCATCATGCTCGAAAAGAAGTATGTGGGAAGCAAAGAGTACGAAGATTATGCTCGGAGAACAAGCGTTTTTGTTCCCTGGTTTCCGAGAGAATGATGATATTGTCTTGACGGAAAACCATGAAAGGAGATATCCGATGCTGAAGATGATGGAAGTTGTGGGAACATCTCCACTGGGCTTCTCAGAAGCTGTAAAAAATGGTATAGAAAAGCTTCTGGAATCCGGTGAAAAGATTCATTTTTTCCAGGTCGTAGAGCAGCGAGGTGCAGTCAGGGAAGGCAAACTGAAGGAGTTTCAGGTCATCATCAGAGTTGCGGTTGAATTTCAAGGGTAGATACAAGCAGAAGGAAGCAAAAAATGGTTGTAAAAGATTTTTTGGAAATTGGATTTTTGTTTGACGGCAAAGGTCTAATCCCTTGCTGATATAAAATGAAAAAATGGGAGAAAAGCTAGAATGAACAAGATTGATTGGCTAAGGCTCATTCTGAGCATTGTCATCTGCCAGGCGGCCGGCTTCATAGGCTCATTGTTTACTTCTCGATCGATTCCGACTTGGTACGCGAGCCTGAAAAGGCCGTCCTTTGCGCCGCCCAATTGGGTGTTTTCGCCAGTTTGGATCACCCTATTCGTCATGATGGGGATTTCTCTTTATCTTGTCTGGCGAATGCTCTCCAGAGGTCAAAAGGTAAGAACGGCACTCATTCTCTTCGCCGTCCAGCTCGTGCTCAATATGCTCTGGTCGATTTTATTCTTCGGCCTCCAATCTCCTTTTGCAGCCTTCATCGAAATCATCGTTCTCTGGATGGCGATCTTGCTGACCATCATTGTCTTTTTTAGAGCTTCTTTAATAGGCGCTGTTTTGTTGATTCCCTACATCCTCTGGGTTAGCTTTGCAGCTGTGCTTAACTTTTTCTTCTGGAAGCTCAATCCCTGAAAGCTGTCCGGTTGCGCACACTCATTGTATTGCCAGAGGACACTTTACCTACAAACTTCCATTTCTTTCTCTTTTTTCTCTGAATCATTTTAAGTTGGCATGTTTATTGCTTCAATTAATATCGGCAAATTTGGTTAGATCGTAATTGGAGGTGCATAAAGTGAAAAAATTATTGATTATCTTATTGCTGGTGATATGTGGGTTTCTTTTCCTGTCCGGAAGCGGTCAGGCTAAAGGTTTCATCAAAGGATTGAGCCTCAGGGTAAGCGGCGATTACGGCACGGCGAAAATTGGAGACCTTAACCTCTTTGCTCAGGGCAGGAATGATTATCTTGGCGCATACGCAGAGGTGTTGAATTTAATGCTGGGAGAGGAAGATAGAATAAAAAAGGATGGGAATTTGAAGGACATCATTGCAGGAACTGCTTTTGACGGCGAGCTCATGCTGAATGTCTTTGGTAATTTTGCGGTCGCTGTCGGAGCCGGCTATATCCAGCAGAGTAAAAAAAGTGGGGCAAGGCTTCTTGATGGCGAAAACGAAATTTATGCTGAATCCTACAATCCGGCAGTCAGCGCAGTTCCTGTTCACTTGAGCCTCTATTATTTTTACAATATTTTGCCTTCGATGAAGCTCTTTTTTAAGGCTGGTGTTGGCTATTATTTTGCGAAATCCACATCGACTTTTTACCTGGACTCGCAAGAGCCATGGGGAACGCCCTACTCGGAGACTTATGACCTGACCATCAAGGACCAGGGATTCGGCTACCATGGCGGGTTTGGCTATGAATTTGACCTCGGTTCCCGGTTTTCCTTTTTTGTCGAAGCGCAGGGGAGGTACTGCACCTTGAAGAACTGGGAAGGAACCAGCCGCTACATTGATCCTGCTGGGAATGTCGAAGAAATCTCAGGGACGGTGTGGCATTTTGAAGCATACGATGCCGTTACGGATGAATATTATTCGCTTAATTATTTATCAGCAGACCAGCCAGACGACCCTACTTTCCAAAACGTCAGAAAGTTTGAATGCGATTTTTCCGGTATTTCTTTGAAATTGGGAATAAGAATAAAGTTCTGA
>CAZJXZ010000064.1:0-1741 GCA_964549955.1 uncultured Eubacteriales bacterium | reverse complement strand
GCCAGAGCTTCAGGGTTTCGATGGCGTGATGACCGATTCTCAGCCTCAGGCTATTTTTTTGGAAAGCAATGGCTTTGCCCTCTTCTTCGATCATATTGACCACTTCAGCCTTTTTGACAGGAAAGAAAAAGTTAATTTGAGCCTCAGAATCCTTTCCCTCGATATCAAAGCAACGGACAACCACCGAATCATCGTCCTCACACTTCTTCACGGTGCTGACCAGGATATTTTCTGCTGAGATACTGAAGAAGCTCATTTCATCAGGCAATCTGGCGCTGCGGGTTGAGGCAGGTCCGACAACAGCAAGAAGCTGGTTATTGGCCTGGATTCCCCGGCGGAATCCGTTTTCGACGCCGGGGGAATGGGAGAAGATGGAGAAGCTGTAAAGGTGGTCGCCTTCCTGAAGATACCAGTTTCCCTCGCCATGGCAGGAGCGGCGAGAAGCCAACAACACGGCCTGGAGAACAGGATAGGAGACCGGATTGTCTGTCGGATCCTGGTAGTCATTGACAGCAACGCTAGTGCTCATAGTCAGGCCAAGATGGCTGTCGTTGACGCTCAGGAAATTCTGGACTTCTCGCGGCCGAATCTGAGAGCATGGCTCATCATAATTCAAATCGCCATAAGCATGGCCTCCTGTGCCTTCAACCTCGCTTTTTCCGACCTGGACAATACCCATCGGCACTTCATAATCCACTCTGGCACCTTCCGCACGGATAGGCAGAGCAAGCCTAAACTCCCGGTAGGGCGCCCCGTCCCAGCCCAGAATCGAAACTTCACAGTCGATCCGCTTGAGTTCTTTATAAATGATGAGTTTCTCCTTGACCAAGCAGCTTGGGAGCTGCTGCTTCAGGCTGAAGACTTTCTTGACCGGCCCTGATTCTGACGGCTCGAATTTCCAGGGAGTCTTGTGAGAACTGAGATTGTCGAAGCCTGCCATGGTCGGCTGCTGGACGCGGCCAAACTCGCCTGCTCCGCTGCCGACAGACTGCATGGTGAAGATTTCAAAGCCGAGGAATTTCTCTGTTTTCAGGATGTCGAGCTTCAGCTCCTTGTCAAAAATGCGCTTTATGCCGCCAGGCGCAAGCTCGATGCTGTAGAAATTGTTTTCGTGGGAAGCCGCCGGAAGCATTGCTTCGATGTTTGCGGCCTGTGGAGATTGGGCTTCAGATTTTACGGCTGAAGATGTTTTGTCTTCGACAAGATAAAAAGTCTTGTAGCCGATCGCCGGCACATCCTGGGCGATGAATTCTATGCGGACCTCACCCGGCTCCTGGTCAGGGACTTGGGGAAGAAGCTGATGGGCAACGGGTTTGCCCTGAGGGTCGTGAATGACAAAATTCGAGGAGGGGGGCTTGACTGTGCAGACGACCGGGTCGGTTCGCTTCCAGGAAAGGGCGTTGAAGACGACAACTGGAATTCCTCTTGGAGAAGTATTGACTTCTGTAGCTATGGATTCAAGGGCCGAAGCCAGTATTTCTCGACCTGTGTCTCGGGCAAACTCATACTTCTTCTTGAAGAGGCGGTCTGTAATCTGTCCTTCTTTGCCGCCCCAGCCGTGGTCAGGGTAGATGGCCGCCATCCACGCCCCTTCCAGATTTCGAGAGGGATAATTTTCGAAACTCCCGCGCAGAAGCGAGAGGACAGAGCTGAAAATTTCAGCGGCAGGAAGAAGGAGCGCTGCCTCACGCTGGGCAGAGATAGCCCAGTGATGCGTGGGGCCGTGGATGTAAAGCCAGAG
>CAZJXZ010000063.1:2197-13224 GCA_964549955.1 uncultured Eubacteriales bacterium | reverse complement strand
GCTGGAGATTTGGAAAAAGTCTGGAGGGTTTTGAACTGGCTGAACACTCTGCCAGGAGCCAAAGCGGGTTCCTGGTTTGAGTTCTACGGCAATCGTCTTTCTCCTCCTTTCCCTCAGGTCGGAATTACGCCATGGACATGGGCTGAAATGCTCATCCTTCTCGTTCATCACCTCATCGGGATCAGACCGGATGTCGACTGCCTGAGAATAAGACCTCGGCTGCTCCCCGGCGTGAATAGAGTCCAGTCTTCGTTTCCGCTGAGGAGCGGGAGAGTTAACCTTGAAATCAAGAGAGCCGAGGATAAAAAGTCAGCGGGTTTTCGCTCCAACGGAAAAATCAGGCAATCATCAGAGAAAGAAGCTCTCCTTTCCTATTCACAAAAGGAGATTTGGGTTGAGGCTTCTGTTATCTAAAATATTTAAGAAAGAAGAGGAAGGCTGATGATCTCGAAAAAGACTCTCTATCTCCTCTGCAACGCCCACATCGACCCTGTTTGGCTTTGGGAATGGGAAGAAGGCGCTGCCGAAGCGCTTTCCACTTTCCGTACAGCTGCCCGGCTTTGTGATGAATTCAAGGATTTTATTTTCAACCACAACGAGGCTTTGCTCTACGGATGGGTGGAAAGTTACGAGCCTGGGCTCTTTTTGAAAATTCAGGAATTGGTCAAGAAAAAGAAGTGGCATATCATGGGCGGATGGTTTCTGCAGCCTGACTGCAACATGCCCTGCGGAGAATCCCTTGTTCGCCAGATACTCACCGGAAAGCTCTATTTCAGGAAAAAATTTGGAGTGGAGCCCAAGACGGCCGTGAACCTTGACCCTTTCGGACACTCAAAAGGCCTAGTTCAGGTTCTGAGGAAATCTGGCTATACTTCCTATCTTTTCTGCCGGCCGGACTCGAAAGAGCTGAGCCTGCCCGCGGATGATTTTATCTGGGTTGGCTATGATGGCTCTGAGATTCTTGCCCATCGTGCCCGCTACCATTACAACTCTGAAAAAGGCAAGGCCAGAAAGCGCGTCGAAAAGTGGTTGGCAGAGAACGCAGAGCAGGAAACAGGCCTTCTGCTCTGGGGAATTGGAGACCATGGCGGCGGCCCATCCCATGAAGACCTTGAGCAGCTCGGCGAGCTTATCAGCCTGAAATCCGCCTGGCGCATTTGCCACGCCGCGCCTGAAGATTATTTTCATGAATTGGAAAAGAAGACCGGCCAGCTTTCCCGTCACGCCGAAGACCTCAACCCTTGGGCTGTCGGCTGCTATACGACTATGGCTGTAGTCAAGCAGAAGCACAGGAAACTCGAGAACACTTATTTTTTCACAGAAAAAATGGTTTGCCAGGCTGCAGTGCAGGGTCTAATGCCTTACCCCAAAAAAGAGCTTCAGGAAGCATTAGAAGACCTCCTCTTCTGCGAATTCCATGATATCCTTCCCGGCTCATCCATCCCTCAAGTTGAAGCCTATGCCCTGCAGAGGATGGATCACGGCCTGGAAATCCTTTCCCGACTGAAGGCCAGGGCGTTCTTTTCTTTTCTCGGCGGCGAGCCCAAAGCTGAACAAGGCGAGTTGCCGATTTTTGTTTTTAATCCACATCCGTTTACAATAAAGGAAACAGTCGTCTGTGAGTTTCAACGCCAAGAGCCCAGTTTTAATCCCAGCACTTTTTGGCTGCCTGAAATAAGGGATCGAAGAGGCAGGCGTATCCCTGTTCAGCTCGAAAAGGAGAGCAGCAACATTGCTCAGGAATGGAGAAAAAGAGTTGTTTTTCGAGTCGAGCTCAAACCGAGCCAGATGAGCCGCTTTTCCTGCCGGCTGAAAGAGGTCAAAGGCAAGCCTAGAATAGAGAGGCGAATGGAGCCACAACTGACTTTAAAATCTGATATAAGCGAAGTGGTCATCTCCGGCGAAACAGGACTATTGGAAAGTTATCAGGTCAATGGTATTGATTTTCTTAAACCAGGCTCTCTTCGTCTCCTGGTTGTTGAGGATTATCCAGACCCCTGGGGTATGCTCGTTCGCAGCTTCCGAGAGGTCAAAGGAGCCTTTGCCTTGATGAGCAAAGAGGAATGCGCTGCGTTTTCCGGTGTTTCCTCCTCTGAGCTGGAGCCGGTGCGCATCATTGAAGACGGTCCAGTGCGGACTGTCGTCGAGGCGTTATTCAAATATAACCACTCTTTCGTCTGCCAGCGTTATAAAATCCCTAAAAAAGGAAGCGAATTTGAGCTTGAAGTCCGGGTCTTCTGGAACGAGAAGGACCGGATGCTCAAGCTCTTGGTGCCGACACTTTTCTCAAACGGAAGCTGTATTGGCCAGGTGGCCTACGGCGTTGAGCAGTTTAAGAGAATGGGCGAGGAGCTGGTCGCCCAGAAATGGGTTGGGATGGTATCAGAAGACAAACGCCTGGCATTCACCGTCATCAACAGCGGAACATACGGCTTTGATTATCATCGAGGAGAGCTGCGCCTTTCTCTGCTGCGCTCTGCTGCCTACTCTGCCCATCCTGTGGGAAAAGGAATTCCGCTCGTGCCTCAGGATAGATTCGAGCCGCGGATTGACCAGGGTGAAAGAATTTTTCATTTCTGGATCAACGGCGGCAAAGCCGAACACCGAATATTGCAGATTGACCGTGAAGCATTGGCCAAGAATGAGTCTGTTATGGCTCTCTTCTGCTTTCCTCCGGGCAATGGCAAAAGGATTTTGCCCGGAGTCTTGCTCAGTGACAACATTATCCAGATTACAGCCTTGAAGATGGCAGAGGAAAAAAATTGGCTTATCATTCGCCTTTTTGAGCCAACCGGTGAGAAGAGAAAAACTCGGGTTATGATTCCATCTTTGAATCTTCGCTTCGATATATCTTTCAAAGGCTTTGAAATCAAGAGCATGGCTGTTGACCTCGCCACTAAAGATATTTTCGAGGTCGATCTGATGGAGAGAAAGCTTTCTGAGGAAGGAAGATGAGCATTGGGCCGAAGGCTGGGAATCTCACCAAAAAACAACCTGTTTCTGTGGCTCTGGTGGGCATAAGCGGCATGGGTCTCTATTACCTCAAGACTCTGCTAGAAGAGTTTCCCCCTGGAGTGCTGGAGCTGCGGGCTGCAATCGACCCTTTTCCAGAGAGGTCAGAGCTTTATCCTAGAATTAAGAAACTGGGAATTCCGGTTTTTGATTCACTTCAGAAATTCTACGAAAGCAGCCAGGCCGCAGAACTTGTGGTCATCTCTTCTCCGATTCATTATCATGTCCCCCAGAGCTGCATGGCTCTTCGCTCTGGAAGCTATGTCTTATGCGAGAAACCTCTAGGAGCGACAGTCCAGGAAGCTGAACGCCTGATTCAGACCAGGGATGAATCCAGGCGTTGGGTGATGATTGGCTATCAATGGTCCTATTCAGCGGCCATTCAGGCTCTGAAAAAAGATATTTTCGCCGGCCTATTTGGGAAGCCGGTTCGCCTGAAAACAATTTGCCTCTGGCCCAGGGAAGAAGCTTACTACAAGAGAAGCGATTGGGCCGGCAGAAAAAAGGATGAGTCAGGCAACTGGATTCTGGACAGCCCTGCCAACAATGCCATGGCCCATTTTTTGCACAACTTGTTTTATGTTTTGGGCGATAGAGTGGACCGCAGCGCAAAGCCAGTGCAAGTTGCAGCAGAGCTCTACAGAGCCTATCCCATCGAGAATTTTGATTCAATCGCTTGCCGCGCACACACAGAAGAGGGAACAGAGCTCTTATTCTATGCTTCCCATGCTGTTCAAAGAGAGCTCGGCCCTCTATTTTGCTTTGAATTTGAAAAGGCAACCATAACTTATGGCGAGATTTCGGGTGAGATTGTCGCCCGCGACCGCCAGGGCAAGGAAAAAATTTACGGCTCTCCTGAAGCCGAGCATCCATTCCGCAAACTTTTTGATGCAGTAGCTTCGGTCAGAGAGCCGAAGCTCATCCTCTGCGGGCCTGAGGCATCGAACTCACAAACCTTGTGTGTCAACGGTATCCAGGAATCAGCGCCTGAGGTCATCACTTATGCTGAGTCGATGATTCAAAGAGATGAAAAAGAGGGCAGATGCTGGGTTAAGGGTTTAGTTGAGGCTCTTTACGATTGCTATCAAAAGGGAGTTCTTCCGAGCGAAGCAGGTTTTTCCTGGGCCCGGGGCGGCAAATCCATAGACTTGCGCAATTACCGCTTCTTTCCAGGCGGACGAGCATAAAATATAGAAGATTAAAAAAATTGTCTTAAAACAGGAGGGAAGGTTGCATAAAAGGATAAGTTTCGTCATTGTTTTCATCTGCATTTTATGGCTAAGTTGCACACCAGGCGCCCTGAAGGACAGCATCCGCTGGGTCACAGTCGAAGATATTGCCAGCAGCCTTGCGAGCGAGCCTCAGATGAACATAGGCTTTGATGTAGATGACACTGTCCTCTTTTCGAGCCCTGGCTTTTATTACGGGCAAAAGAAGTACTCACCCGGAAGCGATGCCTATCTGACAATGGAGCAATTCTGGAATGAGATGAACAACGGCCTTGACCGGTTCAGCCTTCCAAAGGATTGTGGAAGAATGCTGATAGAGTTGCACAAAAAAAGGGGCGATACAGTTTATTTTGTTACTGCAAGAGAGGGAACAAAGACTGAGACAGTGACAGAGATTCTGGCTGAAACATTTGGCTTAAAAAATCCAAACAGAGTCATTTTCACCGGCTCCAAACCTGGCGAGAATCCCAAGGTCAAGCCGATTAGAGAATATCAAATTAAAATCTTTTATGGAGATTCGGATGTTGACATCGAAGCAGCCCGAGTTGCAGGCATCCGGGCAATCAGGATTATTCGGGCTGGAAACTCTACGAATAAGCCGATGCCCAAAGCCGGCCGCTTTGGAGAAGAAGTCTTAAAGAATTCTGAGTATTGAAACATGACGCCCAAAGAGCGGATGAGAGAGGCCATGGAGCGCAAGGAGCAAGACCGGGTGCCGGTCATGTGTCAGATGAGCATCGGCCACATGCTCCTTCAATCAGGCTTTTCGCCCTCTGAATTCTGGTTCTCAGCTGAAGCTTTTGCCGAGGGGCTGCTGAAGATGAGGAGGATGTACGATTTTGATGGAATCCTCATCAGCCTTCACGGCCACTGCGCTCGATGGAGAAAAGAGGCGGCAAAGATTAAGCAAGAAGAAAAAGGAGAAGTCATAACCTGGAAGAACGGCGATAAAACAGTTTTCCCTTTTGATGACCTCCCCCGGCATTATCCTTCTCGAATATCATCCCCGCCGTCCATAAAGGATTTTTCACCAGAATCGATACCAGAAGACATCGACTTCATCCCTGTCTCTCAAGGATTAGAGTTTTATCTTAACCAAGAGCATAAGTATGACATCTTTGATTTAATCCAGAGCAAGGCAGGGGAGCGCTTCTCCATCCACGGCGAGGTTACATCTCCCTTTGATTATTACCTCAATCTCTTCGGATTTGAGAATGCCGTCATAAATCTTATCGAAGAGCCATCCAAATCCAAGGAGATATTGCAGCGCTATTCAGAAGGCGTGAGAATAATCGCCGTCGAGCAGACTAAGCACGGAGTCGATGCGGTAAAGATTTCATCACCCTACGCCGGAGCAGGATTCATCTCTCCATCATTATACCGAGAGTTTGTCCTTCCCTATGAGTCTCAGATTGCCAAGGCCGTCCGCGCCTGCGGCGTCCATGTCTACACTCACACCTGCGGAGCGATCAATGACCGCCTGGAGATGATGGTTGATGCAGGAATTTCAGGAATAGAATGCCTGGACCCTCCGCCGCTGGGAAATGTCAGGCTGGATGAGGCTAAAAAGCGCATCGGGCACAGAGTCTTCATCAAGGGGAATATCGACCCTGTCAATGTCCTGCTTTCAGGCTCAGAAGAAGATGTTCGAAAGGACGCAGCAGCAAAGATAGAAGTGGGCAGGCCTGGAGGAGGCTATATCTTGAGCACGGCCTGCTCGATCGCTCCCTATACAAAGAGGGAGAATGTTCAACTCCTGGCTCAGGTGGCAGAGGAAATGAAGGCAAGGTCGTGATGGCTTAAAATCAGTCTTTTCAAATAATGAGTATTATTCATGAATAATACTCATTTAAGAATATTCAATTGATGGGGATTGATTTTGCGTTTAGGAGAGCTTAAGCAGAATTTAGAAAGGTTTGTCTCTTATTTCATTTTTTCTTTGAGGGACTGAAACTCTTGCTCGAGTTCCTGAATTCTTTTCACAAGTTTCTCTTTTTCTCTTTTTTTCGTTTTGTTCAGAATCCTGAGAAGGACTGTGATAAGGCAAACTAGGGTTAGAATATACAAAAAGATACCGCTTATTACTGTAAATTTAAGCTGCAACGGAAAGAGTATCCCAAGCTGGGAGAAAAATAATAGAATCACCAATAAAATCAGAATGACAGTCCACCATAACATTTGGCTTCCTCCTAGGTCTTCTAAAAATTTTTCGGTTCACTTCCATCTTATCTTCTCTTGCTTATATCAAAGGGGATGATGCAAGTCAAGCGAGCTTTTAAGGAATATTTGGCGTTGCAATTCGCTGACTTTTTAGTCGCCTTGTGCTGTTTATCCTTGAAAAAAATTATATCATCATATCTTGGTCTTGAATCGCGCCTCTTTATTGGCCTTGGAGGCAGCTTTAAGCTCAAATAAATGGATTTTTGAGCGTGTTTGCCTAATAGCGGCGATGAAGGCTGGCTTGTTGAGAAAAAGAGAAAAGGTCAGTAAAATTCTGATTTAAGTCATAAACAGGAGGCGACGATGAAAGCCAAAGAAGTTTTTAAGCAGGTCCGTCAGGTCCGCATTCCACAGGTCGGATACCCTGTTGAGGAAACGGTTGCCAAGGAATTTGTCAAATCGCTCGGTTCTGATGCAGCCCTTCAGCCTGTGCAGCCCGCGGAGATGAAATCTGAGCAAGGGATATTTTATATTGCCGTAGCCGATGAAAGCCTGATTAGGCTGCTTCAAAACCAGGGACTAGAGTTTCCCTCTCCCAAGGATTGGATTTTTTTTGGGGTCGATGATCGCAGCTGTAGCTGGCTGCTCAGCTCAAAGCGATATTTCCTCTACGCCGGCTTTTCTTATGTCATGGAAAAGCTATTGGAATTTGATGTCTCTCAGCTCAAAAGGTGGATGAGGAGCGCGAGCTTTGCTGTCGAGAAATCAACCTTCGACCTTTTTCTCACCCAGTATGCTCGCCTCATCCGGAGCTTCAAGCGCGAAGAGTATATCAGGGAATTTGCTCGCCTGGGATTCACTCATATCGAGGTCAATGCCCTCTCGACACCGCTTCCTGCGGAGGATGGAGTTTCTGGCGAATTTTATCCTGACTTCTACACCTACTGCCCGGCTTTAGACCAGTTTGTTTCCAGCCGCTTGAACCAGGGCCTTTATTCCGCACAATATCTAAAGTCCAATCTTGAACTCCTGAAAGAGAATGCGAGGCTGGCTGTTCAATACGGCCTGGTGCCAGGCCTTCTTTGCTTTGAGCCCCGTTCAGTTCCTGAAGCCCTGTTCAAGAAATATCCAACCTTGCGGGGCGCAAGGGTCGACCATCCTTTTCGAAGCTTTAAGCCCCGTTTCAATCTTTCCACTGTTCACCCTGTTGTTCAAAAGCATTATGCCGAGCTCATGACCAATTTGATGAAAGAGGTTCCTGAGCTTGAATTTCTTTCCATCTGGTCCAATGACAGCGGCTCAGGGTTTGAGCACACGAAATCCCTTTATGTCGGAAGGAATGGAGGCGCCTACCTTATCCGGGAATGGAAGGACGATGAAGAGATTGCCAAATCTGCTGCCGGAAACATCATTAGCTTTTTCAGGCTCCTGCGCGATGCGGCCTCTCGGGTCAATCCCAATTTCAGGGTTATCACCCGCTTGGAATCTTTTTATGGAGAGCGCGGCTATCTCTGGCCTGAATTGAGGGAGCGGGTTGATGTCGAGGTAAACTCTCTTTTGGTCAGGGGTTGGGAGAATAACTATCCCCACCCCCATTATCCGGACGTGAATGTGCTTGGCTCAGCTTATCATAATATGCTTTGGGAAAGCGAGAAGGAGCCGATGGAAGAACTCGAAAGCCGAAAAAGCAGGTGCTTCTTCTACCATTCTTTTTGCACCCATACCAACCATGAGCCTCTGCTGGGAATTCCTTTTCCCTGGCTGACTTATGAAAAGCTCCTTTCTTCTTACAAGCTCGGCGTTGGCTGTCTGGCCCATGTGGGCGGAATCCAGCCTCCGGACAAGGTTCCTTATGCCGTGAACCAGGAAATTTTCCGCTTGTTCCAGTTTGAGCCTGAGCTGGATATTGACAGCGCGATTTTGGACATCGCCTCCCGATATGCGGGCCAGGATTATGCCCAAAACTTGGTCAGGGGATGGAAGTCTGCGGAACAGGCCATCCGCCATTTCATGCCCCTGCCTCTTTATTCCCATTATGGCAGCGTCTGGCAGCGGCTGCTCGTTCGTCCTTTGGTTCCTGACATCGGCCGCATTCCTGAAAGGCAGAGGGCATACTATGAGAAGTTCATCTGTTCTTCACTCCACAACCCAAACAAAATTGACCTGGCAAAAGATGTCCTCTTTGAGCTGATTTCGAAAGATTATGCCCTCAAAGCGTTCAAGCGGATTGATGAGAATGTTTGGGGATATTTGGAGGCGGCGATTGAGTTGTTTAAAGAAAAAATGGGCGATTCGCAAAGGCGCGGCGATCAAAAGGCCTTCAAAGTTTTTGAGGACCAGTATTTCAGGATAAGGGCTCTGCGTTGCCTCTACGAGACTCTGCGTAACACGGCTGTCTGGATATTCGCTGTCCATGAGTATCTGGACAGCTCAGACCCCAAAGATAAGGCGCGCTGCCGCAACCTTCTCGACGAGATGAGTGAGAGAGAGATCCAGAACTGCCGGGAGCTTATCCAGCTATGGGAGCAAGCTCCTGTGGAATGGATGATTGTTTCAGGGAGTGTCGAAACGCCTTTCATCCACGCCGAGAACTTCCCAAAGCTTCTGCGCAAAAAGATTGCTCTGATAGAAAAACATAAAGATGATGAGCCTTATATCGATCCTGATTATATGTTCAGGGTCGTCGACAATCCTTATCAAGGCCTTTGAAGATTAAAGCTTTCTCAACCTCAACAGAGAGTGAGGAGCTGGTAAAGGAAAAAGATTAAATTAAGTTTTGATTTTTTTTATTGTTATATGATATTAATACAAACGCATTAAAAAGAATGAGATCAGTAACTTTCGAATCACTAAAAGGAGAAGTCGTGAAATGCTAAGACGAAGCTTATTTATACTTCTAATGCTTTTGAGCGCATACTTTCTTCTCATTTCTTACTCCTTTTCCGATGAAAGAGAATCCCCGAGTGATGTATTGAAGAAAGGGGCTCCAAAGATATTTTTGGATTGCAGAAGCTGTGACCATGATTTTATCAAAACAGAAATCACTTTTGTCAATTTTGTCCGTTTTCGTGAAGAAGCCGATATCCATATCCTGGTCACGACTCAAAGCACGGGTGCGGGCGGGACTGAGTACACAATGGAATTTATCGGGCAGAAAGATTACTCGGACATCAAGGAAACCTTAAGATTTTTTTCGAAAAGAACAGATACCTGGGATGATATCCGGAAAGGCATGGTCAAGGTTCTGAAAATGGGGCTTGCTCCTTATATGACCAAGACTCCTCTTGGAGAATTAGTATCTGTCCGGTTTGAAGAGAAGGTTAAGCCGACCGCTGTCGAGGATAGGTGGAACTTCTGGGTCTTCAGTGCCAGCCTCAACGGCTCTGGCAGCGGCGAAAAATCGAGAAAATCATTCTCTGTTCAAGGAAATTTTTCCGCCAACAGAATCACGCCTGAATTCAAAATGAGGATTGGTTTATCAGCAAGTTTCAACCAGAGCAATTACCTCGTTGATGAGGGGGAAATTTCCAGCTATTCAGACTGGAAGAATTTTACAGGCTTCTTTGCAAAAGGTTTCGGTGAACACTTGTCTTTGGGGGCCTGGATATCGACCTCTTCCTCGACTTATAACAATATCAAGTT
Source organism: uncultured Eubacteriales bacterium (assembly GCA_964549955.1). Classification (GTDB taxonomy): domain Bacteria; phylum Acidobacteriota; class Aminicenantia; order Aminicenantales; family Aminicenantaceae; genus CAZGMN01. The sequence continues at coordinate 3,181 of CAZJXZ010000063.1, read as the reverse complement.
TGCCATAACCCCGGTGCCGGCTGTTGAATATAATCTCTTCCCTTATTCTCAATCGACAAGAAGAGAGCTTCGCTTTCTTTACAGAGTCGGCTATAACTTTGTGAATTACTTGGAAGAAACAATCTTTGACAAAACTAAAGAGAAATTATTGAGCCAAGCCCTTTCTATAACTCTGGATATTGAAGAGCCATGGGGAAGCATAGGCGCCTCGCTGACAGGCTCTCATTACTTCCATGATTTTAACAAAAATCGGCTGGAGCTCGGCAGCTCACTCAACCTGCGCCTCTATAAGGGGCTTTTCCTGGGCTTCCATGCAGGCTATGAAGCCATTCACGACCAGCTCTCGTTGCGTAAGGGCGAAAGTTCACAGGAAGACATTTTGCTTCGCCGCAAAGAGCTGGCCACAGACTACAGATATCACGGCTCAATCGGATTCAGCTATACCTTTGGCTCTGTTTACAGCAATGTCGTCAATCCACGCTTTGGAAGGTGAAAAATGAGTGTTCAACAAATAGCTTTCGGTTTATTGGAATTTATAGTATCGATTTTCATCAGCTTTATCCTCATTTTTGTCAGCTATCGTTTCCTGCTCATCCTCACCCCGCACTTTGACGAAGAACGCCAGCTCAAGAGGAAAAATGTATCGGTAGCGGTTGTTTTGGGGAGTATTCTTTTTGGCGAGGCAATCGTCGTCATGCGTGCCATCTATCCGGTCATGGCCGTCGTCCAGATTTTCGTGCTCGGGCAGGAAAAGAATTTTTTGAATTTCTTGAAAATGCTCGGGCTGAGCATAGGATACGTTGTCCTGGCTGGAGTCCTGGCCATCGGCGTCATCCTCATCAGTTTCTGGCTGTTCAATAAACTAACTCCGCGGATAAACCAGTATGAGGAAATCAGAGACAACAACATCGCCGTTGCCCTGTTCATGGCATTCGTTGTCATCGCCATTTGCATTTTAATCAGCGCCGGAGTTTCAGGCCTGAC
>CAZJXZ010000063.1:0-2097 GCA_964549955.1 uncultured Eubacteriales bacterium | reverse complement strand
TATGGCTGGCTGGACTATCAAGGCAAGACCCACTTCATCACTTTTTTCATTTCTAAAAAAGAGCTTGTTGATGCAGAGGATGAATTTGGATACTACGAGCCTGAGCTGGAAAAACATATCGAAGCCAGCGTCTCAAAAATGAGAGAAGAGATGATAGTCCATCTTAGGCAATTTGTCACCCAGCTCATAGCCAAGAGCCGATATTCTCCATACATTCTGATTGAAGAGGTCGATGCCCTGAATTTCAAGCTCAAGCTCTCTGTCCCGCCCAATCTCTATAAAGAAGCCAAGGCTGAATTCGAGAAGATTAAAGCCCGGCTGGCAACCGAACAGGAGCCTTATTTCAAGAAAATAAACAAAGAGATGGAGAAGAGCAGGACGGCGTTTTTAGAGAAAAGAGGACTAAGGATTATCGGGGATAAGGTGAGCGTGAACTATCAACAATGCGCTCTGAATAACCGCCCCAGGGTCAAGCAGGTTGTCGAAGAGATGGTCAAGAAAAATGAGAGCCTGACACTTAATCAGTTCGTGGCCTTGATGCTGGCTTTTATCCAGGAGGTCATGTACGGGACACCGCCTTTAAAGATGGTTGATAAAGTGATTCTAGGTTTCTTTGTGCCGTCCAGAGTCTTGGTTGAAGATTATGGAGACTGCGATTCAAAAGGTGTCACCTTTGCTTCTCTCTGGACAAATTTTAAGAATTATCCAATAATTTTGATCAGGATTCCCAATCATATGTTCGTCGGACTGGCCATCCCTTCATTCTCTCAGGAAGGAGTGACCATCAATGGCCTGAGATACACTCTCTGCGAAGTCACAGGGCCTGATAAGATTCCCCCGGGGCTGATCACTCCTTACAGCGAGCTTTATCTGCAAGGCGGGCAGTTCAGGTATGAGCTGATAAGATAATTCCGCTATTTTAATATTTTACTTTTCCTCAATCCTGAATATTTCAAAAGAAGTTTTGTAGTCATCTCCTTCTTCTCTTGTATTCACTGTTATATAATAATTTTCATAAAATTTTATTGCCTGATAAAATGAAGGAAAGGGAATAAAAAAACTCCCTTCATATTTAAGTTCAGGAAGCTTGTAGACCAGAACCTCGTTCTCACCTTTCTGCCAATTCCTGTTCCCGGTGATAATCAGAAGCCAATCCTTTATCACCTGGATCCCCATGAGGGCAGGGGCATGGGGAGGAAGATATAAATAAAAGTTATAATAATTTTTTAAAATAGGATCTTCGTTGCTCATAAAGTACTCATACAAAGAATCGAACTCTTCTCTTTCAATCTTAAATTTCTCCGGATTGATATCGACCGGATAATTCCCCTTTTTCTTCCCTTCAAGGTCAACATAGGCTATCTCCGGTCTTTCTATGGCCGGAATAATGTAGACAAGCCTCCTCTTCCAATCCACAGAAAACATGCGGTGCAATCTCAATCTTCCATAATAATCTATAAAGGATACCCTTTTTCCATTGATTCTTCTCGTTTCCCGAAGCTTTTTCCAAGTCCAGGGCATATCTTTTTTTAATTCTGCAAGGACAGATAAATTTCTGAAGTTGCTGTCACATGTCACGAGATAATAAGAAAAATTTTCATAAAATCCAGTTGACTCAAAGGAGGTGACAATTTGGTTTTCTTTCTCTTCGATGGATGTTCCGCCATGTTTGCCATCTATAAATTTATTTCCATATCCTTCAATCACATTGGAAAGTTTGAGAATTGTTTCAATTTTAAACGTCTCAGGATCAATCGATTTAAGGTAGTAGCCGTTATCAATACAGTGGATATGACCTGAAGCAGAAGCCCAAATTGAATCTAAACCGATGACTCTGATCTGGTCAGGACCCTCACCGGATAATATTTTTCTTTCTTTTATCAGACTTCCGGAGAAGTCATAAAGATCGAATTTGTATTCCTTATAACCTTTATCCAAAAGCTCCAAGCAAAAAACACCGCGGGGGAATGGCAGGCACAATTTCGCCCAATCGAAATCGTTTCTCCAAACCTTGGTAAAAATAAGCTTATCAAATATTTTCGCTTCCTCCACGCTCAGCCTCTGGACTTTTATCTTTTCACCACAGGAGAGCAGAGA
>CAZJXZ010000062.1:0-13276 GCA_964549955.1 uncultured Eubacteriales bacterium | reverse complement strand
CAGCCAGGATTGCAGCTCAATGCAATTTTGACTTTCCCTCTTCCGGATATTTCTTGCCCCAATTCAAGCCTCCGCAAGGTGAATCCATCGGAGAATATTTTGACAAGGTAGTCAAGCACGGATTTCAGGATCAAATGGAGGCAGCGGCCAGGAAGAAGAAAAAGGATGAGTTTTCTCGTCCTGGCGAAGACTACGGACAAAGGCTGGAGAAAGAGGTCAAGCTGGTTAAAGAGATGGGCTTCGAGGGATATTTCCTGATTGTTTGGGACCTCATTCAGTTCGCCAAGGAAAAGAATATCCCGGTAGGCCCTGGAAGGGGCTCAGCAGCAGGCAGCTTGCTTGCCTACAGCTTGGGAATAACCGACATCGACCCTCTGGAATACGACCTTCTCTTCGAAAGATTCCTCAATCCAGAAAGAATCACTCTTCCGGATATCGATATCGATTTCTGCGGCAGGCGAAGGGAGGAAATCCTCTCCTATGTTACTCAAAAGTACGGGCAGGAGAACGTCTGCCAGATCATCACTTTCGGGACGATGGCCGCCCGCCAGGCCGTCAGGGATGTGGGAAGAGCTCTCGAAGTTCCGCTGCCTGAGGTGGACAGGATCGCCAAGATGATTCCTCCTTTTGGGCCTGAAGCCACGATCGAGGGTGCCCTGCGGAATGTCCCCCAGCTGAAGGAAATGAGAGACAGGGATACCAAGCTTGCCCACCTCCTTTCTGTTGCTCAAAAGTTGGAGGGGCAAATCCGGCATCCTTCCATCCACGCTGCAGGAATCGTCATCGCTCCCAAGCCCTTAGTGGAGTTCATGCCTCTTTATCAGTCGGTAAAAGGCGAGATCACCACTCAGTTTCCGATGCAGGATATCGAAGCCCTCGGCTTGCTCAAGATGGATTTGCTCGGGCTTCGAAACCTGACAGTCATTCAGGATACAGTGAATCTGGTCGAGAAAGACAGCGGCGAGAGAATTGACCTGAAGAACATTCCTCTGGATGACCAGGACACGTTCGAGGTCTTTAAATCAGGCAATACAGACGGAGTCTTTCAGTTCGAGAGTCCGGGAATGAAGGATTTGCTCAGGAATTTCAAGCCTGAGAAGTTTCGCGACTTGATTGCGCTGAATGCGCTCTACCGACCCGGTCCTCTTAAGAGCGGGATGACCGACGAGTTTATCAAGCGCAAAAACCATCCAGAGCGCGTCAGCTATGAGTGTCCTGAGCTGGAGCCAGTCCTCGAAGAGACTCAAGGAATTATCGTCTATCAAGAACAGGTGATGAGAATCGCTACCGAGCTGGCAGGCTTCACCATGGCCGAAGCAGATATACTGCGCAAAGCTATGGGCAAAAAAGAGACCGGGATGATGAAAGCTCAAAGGCAGAGGTTTATTCAAGGTGCGAGGAAGCGAGGCTTGAGCCAGGCCAAAGCCAGCAAGATCTTCGACCAGATTAAATATTTTGCCGGCTACGGCTTCAATAAATCCCACAGCGCAGCCTACGCCTACCTTGCTTACCGCACGGCCTATCTTAAAGCCCATTATCCTGTTTATTTCCTGGCTGCTCTCTTGACATCAGAAGCAGAAAGAGGGGCAACGTCTCAAGTGGTCAAATACATCAACGAATGTCAGCAAATGGGAATCAAAGTCCTACCTCCTGATATCAATGAGAGCGATTTCAGTTTCATCGTGGACAAGGGAGATATACGCTTTGGCCTTTCAGCCATAAAGAATGTTGGCGAGGGTGCAGTCGAAGCTCTGTTACTGGCAAGAAAGAAGAAAGGAAGATTCAGCTCGCCTTTTGATATCTGTGAAGAGGCTGACCCCAAAGTTATGAACCGCAAGGTCATTGAAAGCTTGATTAAAGCCGGAGCTTTCGATTCCTTGGGCTGGCGCAGGTCGCAACTTTTCCACCTCATAGACAAGATGATCGAATACTCTCATGAGGTTCAGAAAGTCAAATCCTTGAAGCAGAACCTTCTCTTTGGAAGCGGCCAGTTTGAGCTGCCCGGCATCCCTCCTGAAGTCAGGGAGATGCCAGAATGGGATGAATCCAATTTTCTTTCCTACGAGAAGGATGCTCTGGGCTTTTACATCACCGGCCATCCTCTGGCTCAATTCGGGAAGCGATTAAAGAATCTTGTTTCCCATTCCATCAACCAGCTCGATGATGAAAAGGATTTTAACACTGAGATAAGAGTGGCGGGCATCATCTCCTCCTTCAAGCCTCTTAAAACCAGGAAAGAGGAAAGGATGGCCACTTTTATCTTGGAAGACTTGAGCGGAAGAATAGAGGTTGTGGCTTTTCCTGAAGTTTATAAGAGATATTATGATTGCATCAGGGAAGACCAACTCGTCTGGCTCAAGGGAAAGTTTTTAGGCGAAGAGGAAAACCGAAGAGTTCATCTTCTGCAAATCATGCCTTTGACAGACGCTTTCCAGAAGCAGGCGAAGAGAATGGTTCTGAGAATATTCCTTCCTGGCATAGAAGAGTCAGTCTTTAAGGAATTGAAGGACATCTTGCTTCAGAATCAAGGGGAATGCCCTGTTCTCTTCGACCTTGAGGCTCCGCCTTCCTATCGAGTCATGGTTCAGTCGAGAGAAGTCCAGGGCGTCAGCGTTTCCGAGGATTTGACAAAAAAAATCGAGAGCCTGTTGGGCGAGAATTCGGTTATTATCGAATATTGACCTTAATTATTCATGAATTTTCTTCTTGTCATTGCAATAACATTTTTATTGTTGGGCTGCATTAGTTTTGACAAGCGCAGGAAAAAAATGTTAATAAATGAGAGTTTTCCAAAATGATTGAGTTTAGCCATGGAGAAAAAGCACATTCTTGAAAAAGCCTATGACCCTAAGCCGGTCGAAGAGAAATGGTCCAAATTCTGGATCGATGAAGCGCTGTTCACTCCAGAATCTTCCTCTTCCAAGAAAAAATTTTCGATGGTTCTCCCCCCTCCGAATGTCACCGGCTCGCTTCACATCGGCCACGCCTTATGCTTCACTTTGCCTGACATCATCACTCGCTGGAGGAGGATGCAGGGCTACAACACGCTCTGGCTTCCGGGCACAGACCATGCCAGCATTGCCGTCCATAATGTGATTGAGCAGAGCCTGGCTGAGAAGGGATTGACTCGGGAAAAGGTCGGCCGAGAAGAATTCTTGAGGATTGCCTGGGATTGGAAGAATAAGTATGGCGGGGTCATTATCCACCAGTTGAAGAGACTCGGGACTTCTCTGGATTGGAGCAGAGAAAGATTCACCCTCGATGAAGGGTTTTCAAAAGCTGTGAGGCATGTCTTTGTTGAGCTCTATGGTCAAGGCCTCATCTACCGAGATTATTACCTGGTCAACCGTTGTCCCCATTGTGCCACGGTTCTTTCCGATATCGAAGTTGTGCATAAGGAGCATAAATCCAAACTTTACTACATCCAGTATCCTCTCCTCGATTCTGAGAAGAAAATCACAGTGGCCACCACCCGTCCTGAGACAATGCTCGGCGATACCGCTGTTGCCGTCCATCCCGATGACAAGCGCTACAAGAAGATTCAGGGAAAGAAAGCCCTCCTTCCCATCATCAATCGCCAGATTCCGGTTATCACCGACGAGAGGGTTGAGATGGATTTCGGAACAGGAGTGGTCAAAGTCACCCCAGCCCACGACCCGGTCGACTTTGAACTGGGGAAACGCCACAACCTGGAGCAGGTGATTGTCATCGACGGCTCTGGCCGGATGACCGAACGAGCCGGAGAAGAATTCAAAGGCCTGGACCGCTTTGAGTGCCGGGAGAAAGTTGTAGCCAAGCTCAAAGAAATGGGGCTGCTGGAAAAGATTGAGGATTACCAGCATGCTGTCGGCCATTGTTACCGCTGTCAGACCGTCATCGAGCCGCATCTTTCCTGGCAGTGGTTTGTCCGGGTTAGTCCGCTCGCTCAAGAAGCGATCAAGGTTGTTGAAGAAGGAAAGATTCAATTCATTCCTCCCAACTGGTCCAAAACCTATTTTGAATGGATGTACAACATCCACGATTGGTGCATCTCCCGCCAGCTCTGGTGGGGGCACAGAATTCCTGCCTGGTACTGCCAGGCCTGCCAGCAGGTCATCGTTGCCGAGCAGGCGCCGAGCCGCTGCGAAAAGTGCCAGAGCACAAGCCTTGTTCAGGATCCAGATGTTCTTGATACCTGGTTCAGCTCTGCCCTCTGGCCTTTTGTCACCATGGGCTGGCCTGAGAAAACAGAGGATTTAAAGACATTCTATCCGACAGACCTCATGTCCACAGGCTTTGACATCATCTTTTTCTGGGTGGCGCGGATGATCATGATGGGCCTCAAATTTGCCGGAGATATTCCCTTCCGCCATGTTTTTATCAACGGCCTTGTCCGGGATATCAAAAGGCGAAAGATGAGCAAGTCAGAGGGGAATATCATCGACCCCCTGGAGATGATCGAGAAATACGGCACAGATGCCCTGAGATTCACTCTGGCGGCTCTGGCCATTCCAGGCATGGACCTTTCTCTATCCGAGGAGAGGATGGCGGGCTATCGGGCCTTTGCCAATAAAATCTGGAATGCGTCGCGCTTTGTCTTGATGAGCATCAAAGGCACAGAATTTCGCTTGAATGAAGAGGAATTGACTCTGGCTGACAGGTGGATAAGGAGCAGGCTGGCCACGATTGCCCAGGAATTGAACGATTCCTTGGAAAATTACAGGTTCTATGAAGCCGCGGACAAAATCTATCATTTTATCTGGCACGAGTTCTGCGACTGGTACATTGAGCTGGTCAAGCCCAGTCTTAGAGAAGGAAACAGAACATCAGAAGCTGTGCTGGTCGAGACTCTGGACCAGATTCTCCGTCTCCTTCATCCCTTTATGCCTTTCATCACTGAAGAAATCTGGCAGCATCTTCCTTTCTCCGGAAAATCCTTGGCTGTTGCCTCTTTTCCTCAATTCAGAGAGGATTTGAGGGACAAGAAGGCAGAGAAGGAAATGAATGTCCTTCAGGAGGCGATTATCGGAATCCGGACCATAAGAGCAGAGAACAAGATCCCTCCCAAGCAGAAGATAGAGCTCTGGGCTAAAGCAGCGGACAAAGAGCAGAAGAGAATCATTGAGGAGAACCAGGTTTACTTTCAGGCTTTGGCCAATATCCGCAAGGTTGAAGTCTTTGACAAGTTTCCTCAGCGAGGAAGGCTTTTAAAAGGAGTGGCAGGCTCTTGGGAGATTGCGATCCCGATTGAAGAAGGGCTCTTCGAGCTTGAGCAGGAGAAGCAGAGGCTGGAGAAGGAATTCTCTAAAGTCATCTCGGACATGGAAAAGATTGAAGCAAGACTTCAAGACCGAAACTTCCTCAGCCGTGCACCTAAGAGTTTTATCCAGGAGACAAAGCAGAGACTGGAGGAGCTAAAGCACAAGAAATCAAAGCTGGAAGAGAGCATCGCCCATCTTCTTTCGCTGCTGGAACAGCCATAGATTCGTGACCAATACAAACGCAATATAAAAGTGTCATCAGTAAATAACAGCAATGGAAATCGGGGCTAGAATCCACCGGGTTAAAAGCTGCACTTCGACCAACGACCTGGCCAAAGAACTGGCTTTGAGTGGAGAAGAAGAGGGTACAGTCGTTATCTCTGATGAACAGACCAAGGGCAGGGGGACAAAAGGAAGGAGCTGGCATTCAGCCCCAAAAAAGGGGCTTTATCTCTCTTCCATTCTCTATCCTCCCCAGCCTCAAATCTCTCTTATTCCTCTTGTGGCAGGCCTGGCTGCCAATGATGCCATCTTTGAATCAGCCGGAATCAGAATCAAGCTGAAATGGCCCAATGACCTAATCTGGGAAAAGAAAAAGCTGGGAGGGATTCTCTGTGAAAGCGGCTTTTTGGGAAACAAGGCGAGTTATGTTATTGTAGGCATAGGCATAAACCTGAGTCATCGGAGAGAGGATTTTCCGGAAGAGATACGATCGCTGGCCACTTCCCTCGAGCTTATATTGAAAAAGCATATAGATAGAGAGGAATTTCTTCAAAAGCTTTTAAAGGCTTTGAATAACTGGTATAGACTCTTCCGGGAGAGGAGGAATGAAGAGATTGTCCTCTCCTTCCAGGCTCAATCGCTTTTGCCCTTGGGAAAGGAAATCAAGCTGGTCACAGAGACAGAGGAAGTTCTTGGAATCTATGCCGGCATTGACTCCGACGGAGGCCTGATTCTGGAAAGGGAAGGGAAGAGAATGACTTTTTTCTCAGGAGAGGTCAGGGTAATTATGAATTGAACAAAGGAGGGATGAGATGCTTTTAGCCATAGATATCGGAAATACAACGATCGACATCGGTCTTTTCAAAGGAAAGACGCTCATCGAGTACTGGAAGGTAAGGACAGAGAGAGAGAAGACCTCTGACGAGTACGCCATGACTCTGCTGAATCTTTTCTCATTCTCAAAGGTGGAGGTGAAGAAGATAAAAAGCGTTCTCATTTCCAGCGTTGTCCCTCCGCTTACTCCGGTTTTTGAAGAGTTAAGCCAGAGTCTTTTCGAAGTCAGGCCCCTTGTTGTTGGACCAGGATTGAAGACAGGGGTGGCCATTCTCTATGAAAGCCCGCTCGAGGTTGGAGCAGATCGAGTCGTCGCCGCTGTCGCCGCCTATGAGAAATACGGGGGTCCTTGCATCGTGGTCGATTTCGGAACGGCGACGACTTTTGATGCGATTTCTTCCAAGGGCGAGTATTTGGGCGGGGCGATAGCTCCTGGGATTCAAATTTCGGCTGAGGCTCTCTACCTCAAAACAGCCAAGTTGCCGCGGATCGAGATAAGAAAGCCTAAAAAAGCAATAGGGCGAACGACAGTCACCAGTATGCAGTCAGGCCTTTATTTTGGATACATCGGCCTTGTGACCAATATCATCGAGGAGATAAAGAGAGAGCTGGGAGCCAAAGCCGCTGTCGTCTCTACCGGAGGCTTTGGCGCCCAGATCAGTCACGAGATCAAGTCCATAGATTTTTTTGAGCCTCACTTGATTCTGGAAGGGCTGAGGATTCTTTACGAAAGAAACAAGGAGTGAAGGGAGCTCCTTGTTGGAGAGTGCGGTGTGAAAAAAGGTGAAAGGGAGCAGGAGGAATACTTCCAGTCGATTGCCCGCTATTTCTTCAAGCTGCGGGGAGCCCCTTTTTTTCTTTCCTCCAAAGAGCTTGACCTTGTTGCCCGCTGGGAAGAGATGGAGATTCCGCTCGGAGTTGTCTTGGAGGGCATAGAGAGAGCCTTCGAGAGCTTCAAATCGAGACCGGGCAAAAAATCAAAAATCCAGACGCTGGCCTTCTGTGAGCTTCAGGTTTTGAGAGCCTTTGAGCAGCACAGAGAGAGGAGGGTTGGAAGGATAAGGAAGCGCTTGGACAGGGAGGAAAAAAGAGAGCAGGCAAGGCGCGAAGTGCAGAAGTTTTTAAAGACGCTTGCTCCCGGCATAGACTATCTGAGAGAAGCCTATTCTCGAGCTCGGGAGATGCTTTCCCAGCGCCAGGTCGATGAGGAAGAGCTGGAGCGGGCAGAGGCAGAGATTGAAGCTCTCCTCTGGGAGCACTCCTCGGAGGAGGAGAGGAGCAGGGTCAAAAGAGAACTCAGGCAAGAATTTGAATTCAAGAACGAGGATGAATTCCTGAGGATTTTCAGGATAAAGCTGGTGAAGTTATTGAGAGACAGGTATAAAATCCCTTACATTTCTCTTTATTATTATTAAAGGCGATGGATAACCAGATTCTCTCTCTGCTGGAAAGAAAAAGGGAAGGTTTGAGTTTCAGGACGCTGGCTATGGAACTTCATCTTTCAGGCCGCGAGAAGCAAATCTTGAAGAAAAGACTTAAAAAGCTGGAAGGCCTGGGATTGATCGTAAAGCTAAAGCGGCGATATCTTTTCCCGGCAAGGGCAAAGCTCGTTAGAGGGAAATTCATCTCTTCGCAGAGAGGATATGGATTTGTAAGTCCCGAAGGAGGCTTTGCGCAGGATATTTTTATACCTGCCCGTTATTCTGCTGGCGCTCTTCACGGCGATATTGTAGAAGTGCTCTGGAAGGAGAAGGGAAAAAAGGGAAAGCCTGAAGGAAGGGTGGTCAGGGTGGTGAGAAGAGGTAAAGAGAGGATGCTCGGTTTTTGCCTGGAACGCTTTGGCCAACCTTTTTTCCTGCCGATAGACTCGCCTTCGAAGGAAGAGATTCCTTTGACTGTAGAAAAGAACCTCTCTCCTCAGCCCGGAATGATTGTTGCTGTGGACAGGAACAAAAAACGCCTTATAGAAGTCTTGGGCATGCCTGATGAGCCAGGAGTTGACACCAAAGTTTTGATTGAGAGATATGGCCTCGCCTCTTCTTTCTCCAAAGAGGCGATTGCCGAGGCAGAAGCCTTTTCTTCTGAAATCAGCCCCGAGGATAAGAAAAAAAGAAAGGATTACAGGCGCTGGCTGACAGTCACCATCGATGGCCAGAACGCCCAGGATTTTGATGATGCCGTTAGCATTAAAAGGCTTTCCAACGGACATTTCCTTCTTGGAGTCCATATTGCCGATGTTTCCCATTACGTCAAACCTGGCTCTTTGCTCGACGCTGAAGCCTTTGGGAGAGCAACCAGCGTCTATTTCCCTGACTTGACTCTTCACATGCTTCCGGAGAGGCTCTCCACCGGCCTCTGCAGCCTCAAGCCTAAAGAAGAAAGGCTGGCTATTTCCGTCCTGTTGGAGGTCGATGAAGAGGGCGAGAAGAGAAGCACAGAATTTCATCCTTCATTGATTCAAACTGTGGAGAGGATGACCTATGACTCTGTTTACAGAATATTCGAAGAGGACATGGAAGAGAGGCGCAAGTTTTCCGTCTTAGTCCCTGATTTGCTGCTGATGAGAGAGCTTGCTCAGCTCTTAAAAAAGAAAAGGGAGATGAAGGGCAGCCTCGACTTTGACCTTCTTGAGCCGGAGCTTGTCTATAGCGAGGGAAGCATCCAGTCGATTTTGCCCTTTGAACGCAACGAAGCCCATCAGCTCATCGAAGAGTTTATGGTCGCGGCCAATGAGGCTGTGGCCTTTTTTCTTCAACAGAAGAATGTTCCTTTCCTGTACAGGGTTCATCCTCCTCCAGCCTTGAAAGACTTGGAAAGCTTGAGAGAGATGTTGGCTCACTTTGGACTGAGCCTTCCTCTGCCAAAAAGAATGAGCTCAAAGGACCTGCAGCAGGCCTTGAAGAAAGTTAAAGGAAAGCCAGAAGAAAAATTTGTCAGCCTCCAGGTCCTGAAATCTTTGAGACTGGCCGTGTATTCTGATGAAAACCAGGGACATTACGGACTCGCCAAGGAATTCTACACCCATTTCACCTCTCCCATCAGAAGGTATCCAGATTTGGCAGTCCATCGGGCTTTGAAAAGAGGCCTTAATCAGGAGCGCGCGGATACCTCTTCACTCTCGGCCGTAGCCCTTCATTGCTCACAGCAGGAAAGGAAAGCGGATGAGGCTGAAAGAGAACTTTTGGAATGGAGGATCTATCGATTCCTTAAGAGCAAACTCGGGGAAGAGTTTGAGGGGATCATCGTTGATATTAACAGAGCAGGCCTGGTTGTCGAGCTCGACAATTATTTAGTCGACGGCACAGTTGCCTATGCAGACTTGGGCGGAGATTATTTTTTCAAGAAATCGGAGAAGACTCTTGTCGGCCGCAGGAGCGGCAAGAGATTTGAACTGGGAGATAGGCTGAAAGTCATTCTGGTTTCTGTCGACCCCATCTTGAGAAGAATGGGTTTGACTTTGAAGCAATAAGTAAGAAGGGAGTTTTGATGAGAACACGATGTTTTGATGCTGTTATCAGCGTCGCGCCTGCTGACAAAAAGAAGCCTCTGGAGGCAATGATGCTTTTCCAAGGGAAAAGATTTTCCGTGTCTTTCCACTTTTATGAAGAGAAACAGAAAGAAGAGACCGGCCCTTTTTATGTTCGAGGCCAGACCCATCGTCTCCTTTCCCTTAAGTGGAAGGATAGGTTTCAACTTGAGTTAGCCGGGAGGAAGCGTCCAAAGAGTGAAGGCCTGGTGCTTAATCCCTTTTCAGAGAAAGCAGGGCGCAAGCAGATAAAAGAAAGAATCGCTTTTCTTAAAAGTCTTCAAGGGGATGAAAAAGATATGCTCTATGCTCTAGTTCAGGAGAAAGGCCTGAAAGGCTTGAAGGAGGAAGACGCGGCTGATTTTAGCTCTGTGGAAAAAAAATCGCTGCTGCCCTTGGTCCAAGAGCTAGAAGCAGAAGGGAAAATAAGAATTCTTTCGTTCTCTCCGCTTTATATTCTTTCTCAGGCTTACTTTGGTTTTCTCTGCCAGAAGATTCTCGTCTTTCTGGAAGGCTATCACCAGAAGCACCCTGAACAATCCGGTCTCTCCTTAGCAAGAATCAAAAAGAGGTTTAACTCTCCTTCAAAGGTTCTTTCCTTGGCCCTCAAATATCTCTTGCGAGCCGGGAAGATTAAGGAAGTGGGCGGCGGGTTTTCCCTTTCGGCTTTTGAAATTGCGCTCTCTCCTGAAGAGGAGAAGATTTTAAAGAAGCTGGAAGAGATGTGCTTTAAAGGAGAATTTCGCTCAGTCTCTCTGGAAGAACTCAGAGGACGGCTCCGCCTCTCTTTGGGCAAGCTCAACAGGATGCTTTCCCTTCTTATCGAACGGAAGAAGATTGTCCTGGGAAAAGACGGATTTCTCATTCATTCCCGGTGGTTGGATGAAATCATTTGGAGGCTCAGGGAATCAGGGAAGAAGGAGTTGACAGTTTCTGATTTTAAAAAAATGACAGGCCTCAGCCGAAAATACGCCATCCCCCTTCTCGAATTGCTGGACCAGATGAGAGTGACTCAAAGAAAGGGCCCTTCAAGAGAAATATTGTGAGTGGCAAATAATGTTGCGGCTCAAGCTGGGTGTATCGGGAATACGCCGTCCTTGTCGCCTTGAGCTGGAATGATTGACTCTGCTTTTCATTTTGTTATAAAAGATTCTTGATTCATCAAAAAAGCAAGTTCACGGAATGAGGATCTTCTCTGCGGCAGATAACTTCTGACGCGAAGATTCCTGATCGAAGGAGGTGGCTATGAAACGCATTTTGTCCTTGGTCATTATCCTGAGTTTCTTGGCCTTACTCATCTATCCCGCTGCCGCTGCGCCTCAGCTCCGCGGCAAGAAGCTCTATGATGAGTGGCAAAAGCTAGAGATTGCAAAGACCACAGGAACGACGCGAGTGAACTGGCTTCCCGACGGCTTGGGCTGGCTCGAGGCCGAGACGGACAAAGCCAGCAAAACAACTGTCTTCTACAAAGTCGATCCCAAAACCCAGAAAAAAGAGAAGCTCTTCGACCTTGAGACTGAGAAGGCCATAATCGGCGAATACAAAAAGCTGACTGGAAAAAGCGTTTCCGGGCTGCCGTTTGCCTCGTTTTCCTATCTTCCCGGTAACAAAGGCATCAGATTCACCGTCGACCAGGCCGACGAGTTCGTCTATTTCTTCAAGGATAAATCTCTGCGCAAGCTCGAACGGCCAGCCGGGCAGGCAGCTCCGGCTTTCCCTGATATTCCTCCTGAGGCCAGGCGCTTCATGGAAGGGATGGGTATGGGCTTCCGCACGGCGCCGGGCTACTCGCCTGATTTCACAAAATACGCCTTCAACAAGAATTACGACCTCTGGATCTATGAACTGGCCACAAAGAAAGAAGAGCAGCTGACCACAGGCGGGTCTGAAGAAATCATGAACGGCCAGACCGACTGGGTCTACCCTGAAGAACTGGACCAGCGTGACGCCTTCTGGTGGTCGCCGGACAGCAAGAAAATCGCCTTTCTCCAGTTCGACGAGCGGGCCGTCTATAACTTTCCGATCATCCACGAATTGACGCCGGACCGTAAACCTGCCTTCGAGACAATCCTCGAGCTCGAACGCTACCCAAAGGCCGGAAAGCCCAACCCGACAGTCAAGCTGTTCGTCATCGATGTCGCTTCAAAAAAAACAGCGGAGATCAAGACAGAAAGCGGACCCGATGTCTACATCACGCGCATCGTCTGGCGCGATGACGGAAGCGAGCTCTTTTTCCAGCGGCTCAACCGCTATCAGAACCGTCTCGAGCTCAAGGCGGCCAACCCCGCAACGGGTGAGGTGCGGACTGTGCTCGTTGAGGACGAAGAATGCTACATCAACCTCCACAATGACTTCCAGCAGCTCTCGGATAACAAGCGCTTCACCTGGAGCTCGGAGAGGAGCGGCTGGAAGCATCTTTATCTCTACGATTTCAGCGGCAAGCTCCTCAGCCAGCTGACACAGGGGAATTGGGAGGCAGGCAGAATCTCCCTCATCGATGAGAAGAACGGGTGGGTCTATTTCACCATCTTCGACAATGTTGGGTTGGACACCCATTTCGGCCGGGTAAAGTTCGACGGCTCAAAGCTTATGCGCCTGACATCCGAGCCCGGCACGCACCTGGTTACGATCGATCCTGCCGGGAAATATTTCACCGACAGCTTCTCGTCGCTCACAGTGCCGCAGACGGTCAAGGTCTTTCAGGCGGACGGAAAATACCTCAGGACGCTAGCCACGACCAATATCGACAAGGTCAAAGGACTCGGGCTCCAGGAGCCGGAGCTTGTTAAATTGAAGGCGGCCGACGGCAAGACCGATGTCTACGGAATCCTCTTCAAGCCAGCCGATTTCGACCCTAACAAGAAATACCCGCTCTATGTCCAAGTCTATGGCGGCCCCTCGCACCGGAACAGCAACTCATACCAGACCGCCGGGGCCAAGGCCCAGCTCGCCCAGCTCGGCTATGTCGTCTGGGAACTTGATGGCCGGGGAACGACGCGGAAAGGCAAAAAATACCTGACCGAGACCTATCTCAAGTTCGGTCAAGTCGATGTCGACGACCAGGCAGCAGCCGTCAAGCAGCTCCGTGAGCGCCCCTATATCGACGGCTCGCGGGTTGGGATGACGGGCGGCTCCTACGGCGGCTACATGACCTGTATGTCGCTCCTCCGCTATCCGGACGTGTACTCGGTCGGCGTGGCCGCCTCTTCGGTTACCGACTGGCACAGCTACGACACGATCTACACCGAGCGCTACATGCGCACGCCTGAGGATAACAAGGACGGCTACCAAAAAGGCTCAGCCCTGACCTATGCCAAGAATCTGCGCGGGAAGCTGCTTCTTGTCCACGGCACGATCGACAATAATGTCCACGCGGGCAACACCATCCATCTCATCGATGCCCTGCAGAAGGAAGGGAAAAGTTTTGACATGATGTATTATCCTGAAAACCGGC